>CAZLZM010000151.1:0-3190 GCA_964563995.1 uncultured Nitrosopumilales archaeon | reverse complement strand
TCATTTCTAACTATGATCCTAAGCTCTCTTCTACCATTCTTTTTCCAATATCTAGGCATAGAAACTTTTGCTATATGCTTTGGAAGCTTTCCCTTTGCTTCAAGCCTCTTCAATGCTAGAAAGCTCCTCCAAGCTTCATTATTCTTATTTATTATCTGCTGAGCTGTCGCTGAACCTATTAAAGGAGCATACTTCTTATATGAGTGCTTTGGATACCATGAGAACTTCTTGTAGTGGATATATGCTTGCCTGCGTTCAAAGTTCAGCTCATTGTATAACTTGGCACAGTTGTCGGCTAACTCCCTAAGAGCTGGGTTGTCCTCTACTATGAACGTGTTTGTCCTCTTCATAATTTCTACCCACGATATATCTTCTAATTATACTATTGACCATTTAAACCTATAGACGCCATTCATCCCCCATTGAAAATAGGGGGCTTTCTGGCGTCATTATTGTAAGATCTAGCGATCCCTCTATAGTTAGTATAAAAGATAATAGACCACATGCTGGATTTCTTGAAGTATTACTGAAGTGTAATAAGGCTGGTACTGCAGTAATATCATGGAAAACACTACTAAATGAATCTAAGCAGTTGACAGTACAGTGCTCTCCTATGGTAATACCAGAGACACCAATAGGGTTAATCTCATTATTAGGCTCCTCCTTAGGAGCACTATACATATTCAATAGAATAAGGCGCTCTTATGATAAGAGATGAGGGATGGATATATGGCCGTATATGCGGCCAACAATTCTTATTTTTGGTTAGTTTATTGCCAGCATTCTTTCTATAGCCTTCCTTGCCCTACTTGCTATATGCTCTGGTACCTTCACCTCATAGACCATATCCCTAAGCGATCTGTACACTTTCTCAAGGGTTATCATCTTCATGTACTTGCATACTGCATCACTGCTGATCGGGATAAACTCCTTATCTGGGTTCTCCCTCTGCATCCTGTAGAGTATGCCAACCTCTGTAGCAACTATGAACCTCCTTGCACTGCTCTGCTTTGCATACCTCATCATACCTTCTGTTGAGAGGAACTTTACAGGGGTGCTATTATCACTATTACTAGTATTGTTGATTGTACACATACTATTTCCATTATTATGACTGTTACCATTTCCATTACCAAAGTAGTACACCATCGAGGTTGTGCACCCACACTCAGGATGTATCAGGAACTCTGCATCCTTGTAAGTCTTGAGCATCTCAAGTACTAGAGACGGTCTTATCCCTGCATGTACATGGCATTCCCCTGGCCATATGTATATGTTCTTCCTCTTTGTAACTTCTGCTACATATGCTCCTAGGAACATATCAGGTAGGAAGAGTATAGGCTTATCCTCGGGTATGCTCTTAACAACCTTAACTGCATTACTTGATGTGCAGCAGTAATCACACTCAGCCTTTACCTCAGCACTTGTATTTATGTAGCATACACTCACAGCATCTGGGTGCTCCTTCTTCCACTCCCTTAACTGCTCAACTGTAATTGTTGATGCTAAAGAGCACCCAGCCTCAGGGTCAGGTATTAGAACTGTCTTATCTGGGCATATTATTGATGCTGTCTCTGCCATGAAGTGCACGCCACAGAATACTATAACCTTAGCATCTGTAGTTGCTGCCTTTTGGGATAACCCTAGAGAATCGCCTATGAAGTCTGCTATATCTTGAACCTCTGGGAGCTGGTAGTTGTGGGCAAGTATTACAGCATCTCTCTCCCTCTTAAGCCTTAAGATCTCTTGCTTTAATCTATCAACACTCATACCCAAGTTCTTATTGATCACATTATCTTCTAACATTCTTAATAGTTGATATTACCATGAGAGTATTTAAATGGATATAAAATAGGCTTCATTTGCATAAATGATTGTATATTAAAGCAAATTTTGCCTCTAGATTTTGGTACTTTTATTATCGTTATCAGTTATTATGTGCCTACCCTTATGCTATCATCACATGCTGCCCTTAAGCACTCAATAGCAGATAATACTGCTAGGTAACTAGTCTTTGGGTTGTTAGGGCTGGGTACATTGCTAACAGTTATATGGAGCTCACCAAACTCACCACTTGCTACTATCTCATGCATATTTCTATCAGTGCTAGGATCTGCAATTATTCTTACCCTTGTTCTATCAGCCCCTATACCTGCTATGCTAAGCATTGCCGCAACATTAACATTTGCTGGGAATAGCCTTACTGCCTCTCTAGCATTGCCTTCATATACTACCTCTTTATTCTTTATACTCATAACATCTATACCCTTATAATCAAAGAATGGTGCTCCTTGCAATGCTCTAGGGTGCTTTGTTGTAATAAGCATAACCTCCTTAAGCATATGCTTAACGCTCTTTATCGCATCTATCCCTGCTATTGCCCCAGTAGGCAAGTAAATCCTTCTATTATTCTCTTTAGCAAGCATTATCAACTTCCTATACAACTCATCATCTAGCAGTGCGCCTATACTCATTATCATAATATCTTTACCATGCTCTATTACACTCTTTGCATAATCCTTAACTGCTTGTTGCGATGCTGCCTCAATGATAAGATCTGCATCTGATCTTAATAGATCATCTATACTCTCTGCTATCCTAGGCTTATAATTTAACATTTCATTAACTAGATTATATGCATTAGCCTTATATACATCGTATACAGCCTCTAATCTACCATTGACCATTTTAGCATCTAATGCCCTTGCTATCTCTAAGCCTATTGTACCACAGCCTATAAGTCCTATTATCCTCATACTGTGAGCTACCCCTGACTAGAGTCAGGAGCTTCCTGGTTCATAGATTTTATGAGGATCTCCCCAGGCGTAACTCCCCCATACTCCTTGGGTAGATTATTGATACTGTTATTATTGTTATTATTGTTTGATTTTGATTTTAATTCCAATATACCTCTCTTCAATATATTTAAAGAAGCATTATAATCTCTATCTATCTTAATTTTACAGTTAGGACATTCATGAACTCTATCACTTAATGATTTCTTTGCTATACTACCACATTTATAACATAATTGTGTATTCTTAGGATTAACCTGTATTAACAGTTTAGCTTTATACTTTAACATATCTATAAACCTTCTAGATGCTGATTCCTGTATATTTCTATGCAATGTATTATTCTCTTTATTAGTATCTAATGGTTTACTCTCTAGCATTCTTTTAGCATTAAG
>CAZLZM010000150.1:0-3207 GCA_964563995.1 uncultured Nitrosopumilales archaeon | reverse complement strand
GGAGCCTAGAAGGGTAATGAACAATAGACTAATGAACACCTTAGAAGCAAGAATCACCCTACTTAAGTAGGGGGAGTGTCAAATCTACCTTATCTTTATCTTTTAACTATAACTGCATTGTTTATATCGATACCTTTCCATATAATATCATAACCAAGCAAATATAGTAGAGTTACATGGCACTCTTCTGGTATACCATACTCTACAAGCAATGAATACACATCTACAAACTTGTTACTCTTCATCTCAGCAATAACATTCTTTATATTGTTTAATAGTTCATTTAAGATTAGATATCTATTATCAACTCTAATATATCTATCTACATATTCTACTTTATTAAGTATTGAAAGCAATGTATCAGGACTAAGATTGTATCTGCTTGCTATCAAGTGTATATCTATTATAGATACTGATGAATTTATAATCTTAGTAATCTCATTAACTATAGATTGCTCATTATAAGTTGCATGTATGCTCATCTTGTTCTCAATACTCTTCAAGTAGTTAACTATAGGTGTTATTGGTATCCCATGCCTACCCTCATACATTATAACATTATTGCCTATGGATGGTACTATGCTATGCTTTGAACATTCTAGCTCTTTATCTATAGCAACTATGATATCTATATCACTCCTCTCCATCTTTAACTGTCTTATCTTCTGTAACTTCTTCTCAATATACTCCTTGGTCCAGAAACCTACTATCTCAAGATACACTCTAATGGTACCCTTCTCAAATGCAAAGTCAGGGATGAATGCTTTATTGGATACTATTATTGGCTCTGGTTCCCTTACAAGCATCCAACCTGTATCATAGTTCATAAATGTGTTTGCAAACCTCTCCTCAATATTACTATCATATATGACAATGCTGTTACCATTATTATTAGAGCTAGAAGAAATAAGGTAATTACTCTTATCTAGCATTACTTCATCTGTATTTGATAAAGTAAACTCATAAGTTCTTGTTCTATTGCTATCTCTAACTATCCATGCTCTTATATACCACTCTCTTGCATTAACTATTGTAGGTATAAGCCTTGCTATAGCTGTACCATACTTCTCAGTCATCTTAAATATGCTTAATGGACCATCTATTATACATGTTATTTTACTAATCTTCTTACCCTTGTAATTATTATTGTTATTATTTTCATTATCATTATAGCTACCATCATACTCTAGCATATACATCAAACCTAATCTCTTAACATCCCTTAGGAGATACTTCCATTCTACCCCACTAGATACTCTACACTCAAAAGTTACACATTTAAACAGTAATGTCTGTATTAAAGAAAGATTATAAGATGCTATAAGCTTATCTACACTTATAGGCTTTAACTCAACGATAAGCAGATTCTCATCTATATCGCTCATGAGTAGATCTTCAAGTATGCTAGAGTTAATATTGAATGCCTTTGCTATATCACTTATTATACTGTTCCTTTCATATCCAGTTAAAGCAAAGCCTCTCTTACTAGACTCTTCGAATACCTTTCTTCTTAATAGTATAGGGTCTATTCCATGGTAATCTGCCTTGCTCTTGAATACACTTAACCTCTCAAGCAATGCATAGAACCCTCTTACTAGCCTATAATCGTAGTAATACTCTAACTCCTTAACACTACTTACAAGGGAGCCTTTAGTCTCCCTATGCTCTACCGCACTTTTAAACCTATCTATCATTAGTGAGGCAAGTTCTGCATCGCTAGTATTATTAATATCCGCAAAGACTGGGTAGATCTTTCCCTTCCTTATCTTAGCCCTTAAGAGAGATGATTGTAACATGATTAATAAATATATAATTCAAACTATATCAAGACTACTCTTCTTACTCCTCCTCTTCCTACTTGCATGTACCTCTATAGTATCCTTTGATACTATCTCTATGAGCAATGCCCTCTTACCCTCTCTTGATCTTAGTAACCTACCTAGCCTTTGGACGAACTCCCTCTTGCTACCAGTACCACTAACTATTACTCCTACATCAGCATCTGGTACATCTATACCCTCATCAAGTACTTTAGATGTTACTATTGCTCTATACCTCCCATCCTTGAAGCCTTGTAGAACATCCCTCCTCTCATCTAAACTTGTTCTATGAGTTATGAACGGTATCAGGAACTCCTTTGCTATAGCATAGACCAACTCGTTGTACTGTGTGAATATTATTATCTTTGAATCTTTATACTCTGCTAATATCTCTCTTAACTCATCTAACTTTGCTCTACTGTTAAATGCTATACTCAATGCCTTGTTCCTAGCAAGTAGAGCCTCCCTAGCAAGTCTGTTCTTTGATGAGAGCATTATTAGTCTCTTAAAGCCATTGATGCCATACTGTAATCCAAGCTCCCTTAAAGCATCTACATACATGTTGTAATTCTTCTCATACTCTATCCTCTCCTCCTCATCAAGTTTAATGTACCTTCTCTCTACTGTGTATGGTGCAAGGTACTCTTTCTCTACCAACTCTTTAACCCTTGTCCTATACACTACTCCTCCTACAAGCAAGGGAAGATGGGTATGAAGATTATCCTCCCTCTCTATAGTTGCAGTTAAGCCTAGCCTATAAGGCGATGCAAATTGCTCAGCTATACTTCTATAACCCTCTGCTGGTAGATGGTGTACCTCATCGAATACTATTAATGCGAACCTATTACCTAAATGGTGTGCCCTTATGTAGGCAGAGTCGTATGTTATTACGGTTACTGCATTTAGATTATCATATCCCCCGCCTATCCTTCCTATATCATCCTCTCTTAGGGAGAATGCCTTTGCTAATGCTTTAACCCATTGATCAAGTAACTCAAGTGTTGGCACTACTATTATCGATGCAAGGTTAACATGCTCTATAGCCTTTATACCCACTATGGTCTTGCCAGATCCTGTGGGTAATACCACACATCCTCTCATATTAGCATCCACCCATCTCCTTAGAGCCTCCTCTTGGTAATCTCTAAGCACTAAACTGCTCTTTAACAATCTCATTGGGATTAGATCTAGTACATGATCAGTATACTCTATATTGTTTGCCTTAAGGTAGTCTATTATGCTTGAGTAGTGTAATGCTAAAGCTCTAAACTCCTTTATCCTAGGATCAAACTTTGCATATGGTATATGTGCAATACCTCTTACTATGATTGTACCATTATCATAGTGTAACGACACTTTCATTCTATGAACTTACCATTACTAAATA
>CAZLZM010000149.1:0-3277 GCA_964563995.1 uncultured Nitrosopumilales archaeon | reverse complement strand
CCTGAAGTAAAAATAATATAATCTCTATGTAATGATTCAATGATTTATTCTATATGTGGATAATATCGTTCATTATTAACATGATATCACATAATTAGCAGTTTGTAACCATACTAGTATACCTTTGAGTTTATAAATGATTAATAAATATATTTAGCATCAAAACTACAAATATATAATATTATTTAAAAGTTACAAATTTATCAAATTTAACATTAGACTTAAAATATCCAAAAAATCTTTTTATTAGATGGTTACCAAATGATAATATGCATAGCAAATGGTTAATAATGGTAGTACTATTAGCAACAGCAATAACTATAGTATCAGGGATAACATTAGCGTATGCGGATCATGGTAGAGAGGTAACACCAAATAATAATGGTAGTATACCATTTGTAGAGCCAGATCAGAACCCACATGAATGCTGGATGAAAGATGGTAAACCATGCCCAATAGATAAGGGTGATACAGCATGGATGCTAACTGCTAGTGCACTAGTGCTATTCATGACACCAGGGGTAGCATTCTTCTATGGAGGTTTAGCAAGGAGCAAAAATGTTGTATCTACAATAGGCATGTGCTTCATAGTTATGGGGATAATAGGTGTACAGTGGGTCCTCTATGGATACAGTTTAGCATTTGGTCCACCTACAGAAGGAGTGCATAACTTCGTTGGAGACTTCTCCTATGCATTGCTTAATGGTGTATCTCATGAAGCACCATTAAGGATAGGAGATTCATGGATGAGCATACCACACCAGACATTCATGATATTCCAAGCTATGTTCGCAGTAATAACACCATCATTGATAGTTGGAGGGCTTATAGATAGGATGAAGTTCAGTGCATTCGTTATATTCGTTGTACTGTGGGCGACATTCGTATATGATCCGGTAGCACACTGGGTATGGGGTGGAGGATTCTTGATGGATATGGGTGCATTAGACTTTGCTGGAGGTACAGTTGTACATATAACCTCTGGTTGGAGTGCACTCGCTGGAGCACTTATACTAGGAAGGAGAATAGGCTATGGGAAGATACCAATGGAGAGCCATAATATACCAATGGTTGTGCTAGGAGCATCTATGCTATGGTTCGGTTGGTTTGGATTCAATGCAGGAAGTGGGCTAGCAGCAGATGGGAGAGATACCAGTGCGTTTGTTGTAACTAACACTGCTACTGCAATGGCATCTTTAGCATGGGTATTTATGAGCTGGGCTCATACTGGAAAACCAAGCATAGTTGGTGCAGCTAGTGGTGCAGTTGCAGGATTGGTAGCAATAACCCCTGCATCAGGTTTTGTTGGTGTAATGGGTGCTATAATAATAGGTCTTGCTGCAGGCATAATATGTTATGCGTGTGTAGTATTCAAGAACAAAAGAAGGTGGGATGATGCATTAGATGTATGGGGTGTACATGGGATGGGAGGTACAGCAGGTGCAATATTAACTGGAGTACTTGCAAACAAGCATATTGGAGGTGTTGCTGGAGGATGGGAGGGCAACTACATGCAGATAGCAATAAACTCTTTAGGTGCTGGGGTTAGCATAGCATATGCCTTTGGTTTAACGCTACTCATATTGAAGGTTATGGACATGGTATGGCCTGGAGGTATAAGGGTTACACCAAAGGAAGAAGAGATAGGGTTAGACATAGCACAACATGGAGAGAAGGCATATGCAACGGCATAATAATGGCTAATCGACTGTACAGTAATAATATTTATTTTTAATTTTATTCTTATAGATATAAAATAAATTAAAACAAGTTTAATTTAATATTTATTATTACTATTCTTATGTTAATTCATAATATTAATACTTAAATAGAATGTTATGGATAATAATCGTATGAGAATCAATATGCAAGAAGAGAGGTTCATAGTAGAGGTAAGTTTACTTGTGCTTATAACATTAATACTCTTAGAACTATATAGCATAACATATTACAATCAATCGATCTCGATTAGGTTCATAAGTATACTTGCTCCTTTACTGATCTCCCCTTTTATACTTATCATGATAAAGCATAGATCTCTTGCTAGTGTAATCTTGTTCATAGGTATAGTATGCATATTAGGCTCTCTAATACTATTGCCAGATATGTTAGTTAATGGTATAGTAGGCTATGATAAGTTCTATGCACTATCTTTAAGGACCTTCTTGATAGGGTTAAGTGCTATAGCCATAGGTATGATAATGATGTACAAGGTAGAATGGCTTTACGTTAAGAATAGACCAAAGGAGGATACTATGGAGGTATGGAATCATAACATGGCTAGAGGAGGATTGCTTGTACCACTTTACAGACTATTAAACGATAAAGAAAGAATGCTATTACCAATGTATAGATATGTTGTTGTAAGAATATATGGTAATGATTACCTTGTACCTATACAGGAGAGTGTACCAATTGATAGTGTGGTTGTTAGAAGTAATGATAAGATGTTCATAGGAGTACGTAAAGCATTATGATAATGATTTAATTTAACAAGAGCATAGATTAAAGAATAAAAATAATGCGCCTGCTACTCTTCATCCTTACTCGTATAACTCTCAGTGTTACTCTTCTCCTTCTCCTCTATTATACTGTGTGTACTAGTACCCCTTGCACCTCTTATACCGAACCAGAGTGCTGTTGATGCTATGAACATACCTGCCATTGCATACATATGCTCTATGAACATCTCTGCCATGTTTAATATTAGAGATATCTATATATTAAATTTAGTTATCAAAAGATTATAATTATGGATACTTTCATAAATTGAGCGAAAAATGATAATTGCTTTAATTAATTGTAATGTATATTGGGCCGGTGTCTGTCGATTCCTGAGTACGATCCTCATCCCTCTCTTGCATTACTAACCTATAGGAAGAATGATTAATTAACCTTTACTATTAAGAGATAACCTTATATATAAACCTACCGAAGGAATAATAGTGAATAGGAATAGTAAAGAAGGAAAGAAAGAAGGAGGGTAAAGAAGAGAATAAGGAGGTAGGTAGGTATAGAATGCTTGTCCTACTAGCAGGTGAAAGGATAATCTTCCAGCAAGAAGCAAGTCTTACCATAAGGTATAAAACCATTAGACAGAAGCAGGAGGGTAGAGGTATCTTCTACATAACTAACCTCCGTGTTGTATTTGAGGATTATAAACAAGGTATAATGCTTCAGGTATTCCCAAGCAACTATGAACTACAAGCATATAGGAGGGTTAAGGGTCTAATGAAGGAGAAGTTAGTATTTGATATAGAGAAGAACCAGACTACTG
>CAZLZM010000148.1:0-3363 GCA_964563995.1 uncultured Nitrosopumilales archaeon | reverse complement strand
CTACACTCTAAGACTAGGCTTAAATAAATAAATACTTAAGAAATAAACTACAACATTAGTAGAGATACAATGAAGGAAGTAGATGGTTCTTAAATTTAAGACTTGTGAGCTGGTGCTTTCTAGGAATAAGGTAAATAAAAAGAAGAAGAGCTTTAATAGCAGCAGTAGTAGATAAAACAGTAGTCTTTAACCTAAGAAAGAGCCCTATCTCTGGCTTCTAGTGAGGTTAGAAATGGAGATAAAGATAGCTGTTTAAGTTACTAAGGGTAGGTGATGCTTGTTCTTAGAGAAGTTAAAAGAGTATTTACAAGAACAGTCCTACAGTCTATACTTATAGGAACCATGCATGGTACGAACGATTGGTCAATGATCTTTCTAAAGATAAGCAAAGAGAGACTTTGGGATGAGGAACTCAATTATAACAATAACCCAAATAGAAGAATGGTTCTCTAAACTAAAGAGAAGGCAGTTTAATGTTTAATTCCTGCTTCCCACGTATAAACCACGAGCTTCAGAAAGATGGATGACATCATGGATGGATTTAAATTGGTAATCTCGCTTAGATAAATTTAATTTAAATGATAAGATAAAAATAAAGTATTAATCTACTATTATAGTAATTATACTTATGCAGGTTAAAGCATGGCAGAAGAGGGATGTAGGTATAACACTAAGGTTAGTCATATGCTTTGCCATACTCTCACTGCTGTATTTGATATTCCTCGCATTATTAGCATATCTTGGTATAGGCTTAATACCCCTAGTTTTCATAGGTGCGTTCCTAGTTATACTCCAATTCTTAATATCAGATAAGATAGTTCTATGGAGTACTGGTGCTCGAGTTGTTAGTGAGTATGAGTACCCTAGGTTACATGCGATAGTTGACAGGTTAGTTATAAGGGCAGGGTTACCTAAGCCAAAGGTAGCTGTTATGCATACAAGTGTACCAAATGCATTTGCTACTGGTAAAGGTCATGGAAGTGCTGTAGTTGCAGTAACCACTGGGCTAATTAACATGCTTGATGATGAGGAGTTAGAGGGTGTTATAGCACATGAGTTAGCACATATAAAGAATAGAGATATGCTTGCCATAACACTTGCAAGCATATTCTCTACAGTAGCATGGTACATGATGCACTATGGCTGGTATGGCACATACGGGTATAGAAGTAGGGATCAGTCCAATGGTGTACTGATAGCAATACTTATAGCGATGGTAACATGGTTCATTAGCTTCCTTCTAATAAGGGCCATCTCAAGGTACAGGGAGTTCATAGCAGATAGGGATGGTGCATTGCTTACAGGTAAGCCATCTAAACTTGCCAATGCATTAAGGAAGATAAGCGGTATGATGAGTAGGATACCAACAAGGGATCTAAGGGAAGTAGAGGCTATGAATGCATTCTTTATAGTACCAGCACTATCTGGTGATACATTAAGCAGTCTATTCTCTACACATCCACCAGTACAAGAGAGGATTAGGAGGTTAATGGAGTTAGAGGCTGCAATGCACCATTGATATTCGATGGATGGGGCATCAAGAAGAAGAGGAAAGGAAATGAGGCTAGCATATTCAGGTTAACAAATACATTCATAACCTTAAGCATTAGGCTTAATATTGAGTTCAACAACTTAAGTGCTATATACATCAAAGAGGCTTCAGGAGAGTTCAATAATGCCCTCAGTTAAAGGATTCCTTACCATTAGTAAAGAGATCTCCTATAATATAAGAGAGACAGGTACGGGTATATATGGATAATCATAGAAGGGATGATAGAGGATGCATGGCAGCAATAGATGCTATAGCAGATGCATTTACAGAGTATGGCTTTGAAGAACAGATACTTGCTGGTATATTTACGTTTAACAAGGGTAAGAAGCTTTACCTTATATATAACTACAAGAGTAAGAGGTTCTATCCATTTGCACCAATTGGTAATAGAGAAAGGGATCATGATCTTGAGATGCTTGTATACTTTATAGAAAATGGTGAGTTAATAATGGAGAGTGATGTAAGCAAATGGTATCCTATATGGAATATACCATTGTAATAAGATAAATAATAAGAAATAATCTTATCATTTTAGTTTGTTGGATATAAAGTTACTTATGATCAATCTAACAAGCCTTCTGAGATTATACCCTTACCCTTTAGTATCTTTCTAGCCTTGTCTATACTTATATCAACCGTAGGTATTATTACATCTAATGCAACTATAAAAATCATCCGTAATCTTCTTACCTTTGCTCTTAACCAGCATACGCATACCTGCTATAACTTCTCTTATATTATGCTTATCTATACCCTTGCTATTCTTAAGCATCCCTAACGAGTTTGTTATCCAAAGAGTTCAACTCTCGCATAACATCAATGTCTATATAATATTGGGCATCATGCATTAACCTAACTATAAACCCCTTACCCTTGCTCTTGCTCATTAATCAATAACCTCCTCCTTAGCCTTTACCTCTTCTTTTCTCTCCTCATTCTCTTTATCCTTATTAACATCCTTCACTTTCTTGCTCTTATCTATTAATCCTTCCTTATCGCTGCCCTTCATAACCTCTCTCTTCAATCTCTAACTCCTTCTCTACAGAGCTCTTTATCATGGTATCCTTCAACTCTTTCTCTATCATATCCTTGTTTGTAGTATAATCTGTAAGCACCAGTATTGATCAACTCATCCAATGCTAAAGCCTTTGATTTCATGCCCTCTATCTTCTTCTCTGCTCTGCGTATAGCATAACCTACATCAGCCATCTCTTCACTTATCCCTGTTACACTCTCCTTTATCTTAACCTCTGTCTCAGCACCAATGTACCTTGCCTTTATAACCTCCTTCTGTAACTTAAACTGTTCTACCTTCACGCTTAACCTCTTTGCCATCTCCTCAAGCCTTAACTGCTCCTTCTCCATCTTCTCTATCTGTCTCTCAACATCTAGTAGTTGCTGTATGTTCATGTTCTTCCTCTCTAATGCTAACCTTGAAAGATACTCTCTACCCATCTCCAATGTACCTCTTGCCTGCTCCTCTAACCTAGATATTCTCCTTAAGCTTTGCCTTCTGCATCTCTAACCTTTTATTTGCTGTAATAACCTTAACAACGTTCTGCTTTAACTTAGTTACATCTCCAACCGCTTCTGGTAAGAGTAATCCAAAACCTCCCTAGAATCCTCAAACTTGTCAAGTAACTTGTTAATCTTCTGCTTAACCAATGATGACATCCTCTTTATTAAACCCATATATAGATTAGAGGGAGAGTCGATTATGAGTTTACATTAAGACATCAATGCTACGATTTAATACTTAATTTTACAATTACAAATACTATAGTTAATTGAGTCAATTTTTAATAAAGGAT
>CAZLZM010000147.1:0-3376 GCA_964563995.1 uncultured Nitrosopumilales archaeon | reverse complement strand
ACGTTCCATAATTATAGTCTGTCTAACTATTATCTAAAGTTAACAGAGCCTATATTGAAAAGAGAATATAAAAAAGAATGTTAAGCAGGTAATACTTACTTCCTGCTTATATCTATCTCTATTGTGGAGACATTCCTTACCTTCCCGTTCTGACTCTGCATCTGTTCTGAGCCTAGCCTTACATCACTTATCTTGTAGCCTAGAGAGTTCATCCTCTTGGCTATTATCTGTGCTACATCTATTGCTCTTGCTATACTGAGCCCCCTAGCCTTTATAGTTACAGTTGGTTCATTAGCCAACTGAACTAGGGCGGCTGTTACATACGTCATCAATGGTTTCTTACCTATGAATATCTCATTGCTTGCCTTGCGCTGCTGAGATGTACTCTGTGCTTCAGCCATAACATGTTAAGAGATAATAGTGTTATAAATAGTTTAACATTCTGTATTTAATCACCTCTCATTGCTAATAATAGCGTTTAGTAACCTTACTATGTAATCATGGGTAGGGTTACACCTTATCTTATGCTTAATATCCTCATCACTAACCTCATAGCAGTTAAAGTTACCCTCATCATCCTTTATGAATAGCAGTATTCTATCCTTGTATATACAAGGATATATCCTCTCAACAACCATCTTCTCAATATCTATAGTTATCTTATCATCACTTACTCTAATTATATTATCATCATAGTGCTTATCACTATAATCACTCTGCTCATTACTCAATCTAAAGATTATTAATTAACTTTTTATTTATATACTTACAGAATGAAGAGAGAAAGGATTGTTATGCACGTAGACTTGGATTACTTCTATGCTCAGTGTGAGGAGTTGCGGGATCCTTCACTTAAGGATAAGGCTGTAGTTGTATGTGTATACTCTGCTAGGGGAGGTGATAGTGGGGCGGTTAGCACATGCAACTATAAGGCAAGAGGTTATGGTGTAAGAGCAGGAATGTCTATAAAGCAAGCAAAATATCTACTCAAAGATCTTGATCCTAGAAGTGTAGCATTCCTTCCAGTAGATGAATCTTACTATGCTAGTATATCTGATCTTATCATGGGTATATTAAGGAAGCATGCCGATGCATTCGAGCAGGTAAGCATAGATGAAGCGTTCATAGATGTTAGCAGTAGATGCAATAGTTTCGGTGATGCTACTATGCTTGCAAAGGATATAAAGCAAGAGTTAAGGAATAGTGTAGGGTTAACATGCTCTATAGGTGTTAGTATTAACAAGTTAGTAGCAAAGATGGCTTCTGACTACAACAAGCCAGATGGGCTTACGGTAGTTAAGCCTGATGAGGTTAATTGGTTTATATCAAAACTGAAGGTAAGCAAGATACCATGGGTAGGGAAGAAGACTGAGGAGAGGCTTAACTCGATGGGTATAACTACAATAGGTGATCTTGCAAGGGTTGATGTGCAAGTGCTTATAGATAACTTTGGTAGAAAGATGGGCATATACTTGTATAATGCAGCAAGGGGTATAGACGATGAGCCTTTGAAGAGTTATGATAAGGTAAAGCAGATCAGCAGAATAACAACCCTTAAGAGGAGCACAGATGATGTTAATGATATGCTAGATGATCTATACATGTTGTGCAAGGATGTACATAAGAGTATAATTGAACAAGGTTTACTCTTTAAGTCTGTAGGAATAATAATGGTTCATGACGATCTTAGTATAAGTAGCAGGAGTAAAAGCATAAAGCATAGAACAAATAGTGTATATGAGATGTTCAAGGTTGCAAAGGAGCTCTTAGAGGATGCTATGGGTAAGGATAAGGGCATAGGTGGCCATAGAAGTATAATAGTTAGAAGGTTAGGGGTTAAGGTAGAGGGTCTAATGGAGATTAAAGGGCAAGAGTCACTGCAAAGGTTCATGTGATACTAATCTGAGTAACATGAATAAGAGGATCACAGACCCCATGAGATCTTGCGTAAAGGCTTTATCTTTATGAATGGTGCCTCCCCTTCATCCCATGGATCCCTTCTAACCCATATGAACCTTTCATAGAATATAGAGTATACATGTTTGAACTCATCTCCATGCTCTATAATCTCTGCCATACCTTCAACCATGATTGCCCTGTTAGGCTTATAAGTATCTATAACTAAGCATACATTCCTATTTCTCCTTATATTCTTGAACTTCTTAGTATTGTAATCTGTGGCAATGTAAAAGTATCCATTTAGAAATATGTAAGATACTGGCACAACATGGGGTTTGCCATTAGAACATGTTGCTAGTCTACATACCTCATTCCTGTTTATGAACTCTAACTCTTTATCTGAGAAGTTAACCATGTATACTTTTAATTTATATAATAATTTAACCTTATTGATATACCAGGCATGCAATGTTGAAAGAGAGGCAAGGCATATAGAGATATACTACTGCCCTAAATATAGAGGTGTATGTTACACTAGTTATTTTTGACTTGTATTGTATAGGTTATCTTATCACAGCTATTCCTTCCCTTACCATAACATTTACTATCTGGTAATCTGCTTATTTATTACACTCTATGTAGCATTAGTCTTCAATAAGATTTAACGCGCTAATAATAATGCTAATTGACTATGGAGTCCTTCTAATCCTTCTCTTTATTTACATCAGGCATCCTCTTTTTATTGGCATAAAAGTAAGAGAGAAGACAGAATGAATGATGGGATGTAGATAAGGCTTGATAGAGTAGAGTTAGATAAGATAATAGGGGGACTATTCATATTATGCATAAGGATAATAATGATTATTACAGATATATAGAGGTTATTAGGAAGAGATCTTTCTAGAGATATGTTTAACTTCGATTGATCTTACGCCGGGGGTGGGATTTGAACCCACGAGCCCTTGCGGGCACAGGCTAATAGTTTGCTTTTATTCAATCATTTCCTTCAGATCCAACCAAACTCCAGGCTTAGGCTTACTCGTTCATCTGCCCCCTACCAGACTAGGGTACCCCGGCTTGCTCAAGTAAATATAATTGTATGAGTATATAATTCATTCATAATTATATGCTATGCAATGACTAGTGAGCTACCTCACCTTTAAAGGTGAGGCTTCTTGGTTCATAGACAAGTCTCTACAGGCATAATATATATCTACTTCTCCATGCTCTATGTAGATTAGGATTAAGATTATTGATATTATTGTTATTATTAACTAACCTGAATCCTAATTGATTATAAATGGATGAGTTATATTCATCATTATCCTTTGATTTAGGCTTGCTTAATGCATTATATGCATTAGATACTTCTTACTTATCATCTGTAACATCTTTGCATTATAGTTCTTTAACTCGTATAACTCCTTCAATTCTGGTAATGCATTACTCATATCGTATTCGTTATCATAGCCTTGCT
>CAZLZM010000146.1:0-3412 GCA_964563995.1 uncultured Nitrosopumilales archaeon | reverse complement strand
AAACCTTTCAGATAACGAGAGGGAGAGTATAAAGAAGGAGATCATTGCAAAGATAGCAAGGATAAAGGAGATCAACGTTTATGATAGCGCTGTAATATATGGTAGCAATACACCATACTCTGTCGCTGATATCTATCTAGAGTCATCCCGCTACTGGATAAGAAGAGGTTTAGAGGGCACTATATTCTCTAATGTGTATATAGCACACCATAGGAGGCAAGGAGTGTTAACACTTGTTGGTGATGCCTTCTCTAACGCTGCAGAGAATGCAAGGATAATGGATATTGCTCCTACTATACTGCACATAATGGACTGTCCTGTGCCAAGTGATATGGAAGGTAGAGTACTGGTTGAGGCACTATCGAATAGGTATAAGAGAGCAATAGTGTATTCCGATAGTATAACCAGTAAGGTTGATGCACAGAAACAAGAAACGGCTTTATCAGAGTCTGAACAGGAGATAATAGAGGAGAGGCTGAGAAGGTTAGGGTACATCTGATACAATCATAAAAAACAGAAAGATAGCCTATTATTGTCTCTATGCTATCATTCCTCAAGAAGAGTTAGGATAGAATTAGTTTGCTTCTGCTATGCTTTGTCGAATAACTACTAATTCACTAGCATCATAAAATATTTTGGATAGCATGTTATTCTCATGATATGCCTAGAGATTGGAAAGCATACAATGAGTCATTGGTAAGAAGGGGAGAGATACTATTAGATCTAGACTTCATAGAGAGTTGGGATAAAGAGTTAGAAATGATGAATAAGGGTAAAGAAGGTAAACCATATCAGTATCCTAACTCATTCATTATGCTATTAGCAATAATACATCTATCTATTACCATATAGGCAGTTAGAAGGATTCATTAGAGCATTAAGCAATCATATAAATATTAAGGTTCCAGATTACACTAGCATAGCATGGAGAGTTAATAAACTGATAAAGATTGATAATAATATCAATACTAATGAGCCAATAATAATAGTAGTAGACTCTTCTGTATAAGTAGCAAATAGGGGAGAGTGGATGAATAAGAAGTGGAGGATAAAGAGAGGATTCATAAAGATGCATATAGCTGTTGATGCTGAGTAAGAAGATAATAGCATTAGAAGTGACTAGAGAAGATGTTCATGATAGTAAGAAGTTCAAAGATATCATAGATAGGATAAGCAATAATAATAGTAGTAGTAATGATAGCAACAATAACAATACTACGAAGAAGATAGATAAGGTTATAGCAGATGGAGCATATGATAGCAATGATAACTTCAACTATCTAACAGAAAGGTATAGAACCAGTTATTAGGGTTAGAAGCAACTCCATAGTTAAAGGTAATAGCATAAGGGATATGCATGTATTAGATCAACTCAACGATTATACAAGATGGAAGCATAAACATTACTAGTAAGAGATGGATAGTAGAGTCTGTATTCTAATTGAAGAGGATATTTGGAGAGCATATTAAAGCAGTAAAATGGGATAATATGATTAAAGAGTTGATGATTAAAGCAAATGTATACAACATATTCACGTTAAATAAGGTATATGGTTAAGAGAGTATGTAGTATTAGGATAAATTGTTATATAGACTAGTTATTCGACAAAGCAAGTGCTATCGTCAAAACTGCTTTAATATCTTTGGCGAAAATAATTTAAACAATGAAGAAAGATAGATATGGGATGGGAGAGGAAAGATGTTCATATACCTCATCAACAAAGAAGATTACGAGTATAATATCAGTAATGATTTGTTCAATGGTTATTACATCGACCATACCTGTCTATGCTTCTAGTTACAACTATGCTCCATACTTCACTGCTAATGGCTCAAACTTTGTAAGCATACCTGATAGTCAAGAGTTAAGGTTAACAAACTTTACAGTATCAGCATGGTTCAGGACAACAATGAACAACAATACACTGGTATCAATGATAATCAACAAGGGAGGGTTTGGTGTAGATGATCCTAATGTTACAGATATGAACTATGGTATATGGCTAACAGGATCTAACCAAGGTGTTAGAGGCAAAGTTCAAGCAGGGTTTGAGGATGCTAATGGTAGGGATTACTTTGTCACATCTCCAAACACTTATAATGATGGTAACTGGCATTATGCAGTATTAACATATGATGGTTCAAGACTTAGACTGTATGTTGATGGTGTAGAGGTTGCATCTCTAAATACTACAGCAGTACCAGATTACAACTGGAATACCCCATTAACAATAGGTAAGGACTCAAACAGTAACAGCAGATACTTCACAGGCGATATAGATGAAGTAAGGATATACAATAGAGCATTGACTGCTCAGGAGGTAAGTGATGCATACAATAATGGTATCTTTGCTAGCGATGGATTGGTAGCGGAGATAAGTTCTCCCTTATTATTAACTAATAGTGAATATTATTTTGATCTATTAAATGAGATAAAACAGGCAAGGTCACATATATATCTCTATATATATCAGATAGAGTTCACATCATCAGAAACATCAAGACCACGTATACTACTAAATGAACTTGTTAATGCCAAAAACAGAGGCGTTGATGTAAGAGTAATGTTTAATGATGATTCAATAAATGTAACATCGTTACGAGATTTCTTAACCAAAAACAATATATCGTATAAGGAAAGAGACCTTCATTCTAAAGTGGTCTTAATAGATGATAAATGGGTCTATATTGGTTCATCTAACTGGCGTGTTAGTTCATTGCAATATAATAACGAGCTTAATATAAAAAGCAACAGTATAAATGTTATAAAAGCAGCTAAGAACTACTTGGATGCTATATGGTATGACAAACCTACACTAAATCTAGTCAGTAGTAATAATAACTCTATTACAGAAGAGTTATTAAGTGGCGGTTATTATGAATCTGTAAAGAATGCCATAGATAATTCTACCAAGCGTATAAGACTGATAATGAAGTATATTGATCCCTACTCTACAGATCCAAACCATAAACCGTCTAATCTATTACGTGCACTAGTAGATGCAAAGAATAGGGGTGTTGATGTAAAGGTTATAATTGACGATACTGTACCATCTTCAGTTAGAGAGTTCCTTAAGAATAATCAGATATCAACTAAATTAGATCCTAGCAACCAACAATCAACACATGTAAAGAGCATACTTATCGATGATATTGTCTATGTAGGTTCGCATAATTGGCAGAGCGTAAATCTTTCAGTAGGAGATACCACGATAAGGGCGGATAGTAATATTGCAATGTCTAACATAGAAGACGATTTTATAACTTATTTTAACAGTTTGTGGGATAATAGTAATAGAATTATATATCCTTAAAGTTTCCTTTGTTTTTGGTGGCTCTGTTAACTTTAATAGTTAGACAAACTATAATTATGGAACGTAATAGAACACCTAAACCATTAAAACTATATGCA
>CAZLZM010000145.1:0-3440 GCA_964563995.1 uncultured Nitrosopumilales archaeon | reverse complement strand
CCTGTTTACTAACCATCTGTAACATTTTAGAATGGTAATTATTAAGTTCAGGATACACCTCTTTTAACTCAGTAATATATAGGTTCATCTCATACTCATTATAATATCCTTTTTTATTAAGTGATTGTAAAGGAATCTACATACCTCTAGGTTAGACTCTAACCTTTCTTCAAGTTTATTAGGATATAGTCTATACTTGTAGTTTAATACTTGCATTAATATTTGTTATTACTTATACGTATTTAAGTTTATTTGTTCGTATAGTATCATCCCCGCCTTGAAAGGCGAGGTTTTCGTTCTACTATAAAATTAGTAATGGTAATTGTTAAGCTAACCCTATCACAAAAAGGAATTTTGAGATAGTTAGATCTTCGAGCCTACTTACCAAGCGATTATAGAACCTAACAATTCTCAATAAATGCGTTGTCTTAATATTATTCTCTGGCAGTTTATGGATACCAATAGTCTCTGGAAATAAGAAGATTGTGGAGAATATTAGAAAGATTAGGTTGCCTTCGTAGACGGTGATTAAATTATAATCTATCTTAGTACTGTTGTCCTTTAATAATCCCACTAGTATTAATATACCAGTAATAACTGTTGCATTTTGCTTGAATCAGATCCCTAGCAGTTATCTGCCTTGCTTTTATCATATATAAATCATTCATATACTCTTTGATCTACTCAATCTTAATGCACTCTGTGCAGCAGCAAGTATAGCTATGGGTATCCTATGTGGACTAGCACTAACATAATCTAGGCCTATCATATCACAAAACTCTATGCTCTTAGGATCTCCGCCATGCTCTCCACATATCCCTATCTCTAATCTATTATTAACTGCTCTTGCCTGCTCTACAGCAATCCTCATAGCCTTGCCTACACCATCCCTATCTATGGTCTGGAATGGGTTATCCTTCAGTATACCCTTCTCTAGGTACAATGGTAGGAACTTGCCCTCAACATCCTCCCTGCTGAATGAGAATACTGCCTGTGTAAGATCGTTTGTACCAAAGCTGAAGAACTCTGCTACACTTGCTATACTATCTGAGGTTAAGCATGCCCTAACAACCTCTATCATTGTACCAAACTTAACGTTAAGGGTTACTCCATACCTGCTCTCAACATCCTGCTTAACCTTATCGAATATGCTCTTAACAGCAACCAACTCCTCCTTTATGCCTACCTGTGGAACCATTATCTGCGCCTCTGCATGAACCCCTTGTTTTATAAGTTCAGCAGAAGCCTCAAGTATAGCTCTTATCTGGTACTCATATATCTCTGGATACACTATCCCTAACCTAACACCCCTCTGCCCCATCATTGGGTTAACTTCCTGCAGCTCCCTTACTCTTTGTAGCATAGTCTGAGCATGCTTATCCTTATGCTCGTATACAGCCTTCATTAGATCCTCTAACTTAGGAAGGAACTCATGCAATGGTGGATCTAAGAGCCTTATTGTTACAGGGTAACCTTCCATTACATGTAGTATCTCTCTTGCATCATTTCTAAGGTAAGGCATCAACTCCTCTAACGCCTTAACCCTCTCCTCTCTGCTCTTAGCCATTATAATCCTTATGAGTATGGGCAACCTATCCTCGCTATTGAACATCCTCTCTGTTCTGCATAAGCCTATGCCTTTTGCACCATAGTTTCTTGCTACTATTGCTGCTTCTACTGTATCAGCATTTGCCCTAACACCTAACCTCTTAATACTATCAGCCCATGCTAGCAGTGTCTTTAACTCAGTGCTTAACTCTGGCTCAACTAATTGTATGCTACCAAGGTAAACATTACCTGTAGAGCCGTCTATGGTTATTGTATCATGCTCATTAACCACTATACCATTAACCATGAACCTCCTGTGCTCTTCATCTATAACTATTGAACTACAACCAACTATGCAAGGCTTACCCATGCCTCTAGCAACTACAGCAGCATGGCTTGTCTTACCACCCTTACTTGTTAGTATGCCTACAGACTTGAAGAATGCTGGTACATCCTCTGGCTTAGTCTCTTCTCTAACAAGTATAACCTGCATACCATTGTTAGCATACTCTATAGCCCTCCTTGTATCCAACACTACCTTACCTACTGCTGCACCAGGGGATGCGCCTATACCCTTGGCAATAGGCTCTGCCTTTATCTTTGGATCAACCCTTCTATGCAGCACTTGCTCTAGGTCATCTGCATTAACCCTTAACAATGCCTCTTCCTTGCTTATTATGCCTTCATTAACCATATCAACTGCTACCTTCACTGCCGCTATAGCACTCATCTTTGCTGCTCTAGTCTGCAAGAGGTATAACTTACCAGACTCTATAGTGAACTCAACATCTTGAGGCTCTCTATAATACCTCTCAAGCCTTTCACATGCTGATATTAACTGCTTGTATGCATCTGGCATTATATCTGCTAGCCTCTCTATAGGCTCTGGTGTCCTTATACCTGCAACTACATCCTCTCCTTGTGCATTAACAAGGAACTCTCCATAAAGCCTCTTCTCCCCGCTCTCAGGGTTCCTTGTGAAGACCACTCCAGTAGCACTCCTATCATCCATGTTCCCAAATACCATTGCTACTACATTCACTGCAGTACCATCTGCTATATCTGGTGTTATCTTATAGTATCTCCTATACTCTACAGCCCTCTCACTCATCCAACTATTGAATACAGCCTTTATAGCAAGTTCTAACTGCTTATATGGGTCCTCTGGGAACTCTTTGCCATTATCTTTACATATCTTCTTGAACTCATAAGTAAGTTCCCTTAACGCATCAGAATCAAGTTCATTATCATGCTTAACGCCTCTCTTTCTCTTGGCATCATCAAGCGCTTTAGAGAATAGAGAATCGTTTATATTCAATACAACCTTGGCGAACATCTGAACGAACCTTCTATAGGCATCCCATACAAACCTTGGATTGTTTGTCCTTGCAATCAATGCCCTAGCAGTATCATCGTTTAGACCAAGGTTCAATATCGTATCCATCATGCCTGGCATAGAGATTGGAGCACCAGATCTTACAGATACAAGCAATGGGTTAGTTGTACTACCAAATCCCTTACCTGTAAGCTCCTCAAGCCTATGCATGGCTTGCTTAACCTCATCCATTAAACCTTTAGGTAACTCTCTACCATTCTTATAGTACTCCCTACACACATCTATGGTTATTATGAACCCTGGGGGTACTGGAAGACCTGCTGCTGTCATCTCTGCTAGGCCAATCCCTTTTCCTCCTAGCACTTTCCTACTCAGACCCTTTGCTTCATCAAAGAATACTATCCTCTTATGTACCTGCATGACAAGGGATTATATTGATGCTAGTTATTAAGTTTAACCTAAACCCAACAGTAATAATATTAATTATAACATTGCTAACTTGACTTGTGAGCTACCCCGCCTTAAAAGGTGAGGCTTCTTGGTTCATAGACTTTAA
>CAZLZM010000144.1:0-3447 GCA_964563995.1 uncultured Nitrosopumilales archaeon | reverse complement strand
CCTATTAATGAAGCATATCTCTTGTATAAATGCTTGGGGTACCAATCAAACTTCCTATAGTGGATATATGCTTGTCTCCTCTCATAGTTTATTTCATTCCATAACCTAGAACAGTTATCTGCTAGTTCATATAGAGTTTGGTTACCTTCAACTATGAATGTATTTGTTCTTTCCATCCCATCCAATTGTATTAGATATCTCATTTATTTAAATTTTCGGCAACTCATCACATGGTTAAAACCATAGGCTTTCTTGCAGAGTTTTTTGTAAATCATTTCAACTATTCTTTATTAATAGCTTCTCAAATAGATATTTTATGAAGTGATCGTTTATGTATGGTTTAGCATACTCGTAGAACCGCTTAAGATCTTCTGTATCATAGCCAACATGCTCATAAACCTTAGCCTGTAGTGCCATCTCAAACTTATCTATCTCATGTACAAGCAGTGACTCTTTACTCTTCTTGTCCACATAATCCTCCCATAATGAGACATATTCTTTTGATATATCCTCTGGCAGTAGAGAGAGTAACTCCCTGATAGCATTATCCTCTAGCCTCCTCTTCTCTTCCTTACCCAACTCCTCAGGCATATAATCCCCTACTATAGACTCTGCTAGATCATGCAACAATGATATCTTTAATACCTTGCATGTATTCATATGCTTAAGATCAGATATTACTAGTGCTATAAGTGCTAACATGTATGAGTGATCGGCCACTGATTCAACTACAAGTGGATCCATGTGTATCTTTGATATCCAGCCCTTCCTCTTTAACCTCTTCAGATTACTTGCTGTAAGGAAGAACCTCAGAATGCTAGAGTTATTACCATTATCATCTTGTACCATGATCTAATTAATTCCTTGATTTTATTATGGTACCTCTTGCATCTCTTATTTCAGTACTACGTTCTGTTGCCTCTCAAGCAGATATTTAATATATAATCCTTTATTATCAACGTTATACAACTCAACGAAGGTCTCAGTATTTAGTATACCATCTATTCTGCCTATCTTATTTATTACTACATCATGCAACTCCTCTAGGTTCCTAACACCTATATTAACTAACATATCGAACCTTCCAGATACCTCTGATATTGAGGTAACCTGTGGTATCTTCTTTATTTCCTCATAAACCAACTGCTTTTCCTTCGGGTCTCTGTTTATACCTACTATTGCATTTATGTTTATACCCAACTTACTCTCATCTATTACTATTGTGTACTTCTTTATCACCCCAAGCTTAAGCAACCTCTTTATTCTACTGTATATAACTGATGTGTTAGCCCCTATCTTCCTACTCATAGCTGGTACTGATATTGCTGCATTGTTAACCAGTTCATATAGTATCTTTAGATCGAACTCATCCAGCTTGTTCAATCTATCATTAATCTATATGCTACTCCTTAATAAATATAATTATTATCATAGAAGGTAGAATTTTTCTAGCATGGATTATTTATAGTAGTATAAAGGAAACTATTTTAATGGTATCTATTTCAATTCTCTACATTGAACATAGATCTACTAAGTATGATAAGGGAGGCTAGAGAGATGGCTGGTAAGAGGAACTTTAAACAAAGTGTAGAACTTATAATCTCGCTCAAGGATATAGATGTTAAAAAAGGATTCGCGTTGAATGAGGTTATAAACTTGCCCAACGAACCAAACAAGAAGGCTAGGGTATGTGTAATTGCTTCAGGTGATCTAGCATTAAGAGCAAGGAGGGCTGGTGCAGATAAGGTTATAGAAGCAGATGAGTTGAATACACTGGCAGCAAACAAAAGAGAGGCTAAGCGCCTATCTAAGAGTTACGACTTCTTCATTGCTGATACACAACTCATGACTACAGTAGGCAAGGTCTTAGGGGCAGTACTAGGTCCCAAGGGTAAGATGCCAATGCCATTAGTGTTCAATGCACCAGTTGATTCAATAATCTCTAGGCTAAAGTCATCGACAAGGGTTAGAGTAAGGGGACAGTTAATGCTTGCTTGCAGGATAGGTGATGAGGATATGAGTGATGAGAAGTTAGCAGAGAATGCACAAGCAGTTATCAATGCTGTAGAGAAGAAGCTGCCCGCAGGGGAAGCTAATATAGCAAGAGTAACTGTAAAGTTTACAATGGGCAAGCCTGTAAGATCACTAGTTAAGGTGGTTAAATGATGCAACAAGCAAGGGTTTATCCAGATAAGAAGAGGTTAATGTATGAGACATTAAAAGAATTGGTAAGACGTTACAAGGTTATAGCATTGGTAAAAATGAACAATGTAAGATCAACACAACTCATGCAGGTAAGGAAGATACTTGCAAATGAGGCTAAGATGATAATGGTAAAGAATAGACTTGCTATAAAAGCGCTGTCAGATACAAATGTTAAAGGGATAGATAAACTACTCAAAGAGCTTAAAGGACAGAACCTGCTTATATTCACTAATATGAATCCATTCAAGTTACAGATGCTGCTAGAGAAGAACAAGGTTTACTTGCCAGCAAAAGGAGGAGATGTTGCAAGTGAGGATATAGTAGTACCAGCAGGTAACACTGGACTTGCTCCTGGTCCCATACTGTCTGAGTTCAGAGAGGCTAAGATACCAACAAAGATAGAAGAAGGTACAGTATGGATAGCAAAAGATACAGTAGTAGCAAAGGCTGGAGAGACTATATCAATGAAGTTAGCATCAATACTAAGTAAATTAGGCATAAAACCAATAAAGGCTGGTATAAGTATACACCTTGCACTAGATGATGGCTTAATCTATACTAGCAATGATCTTAAGCTTAACATAGACGAGTATAAAAAGAGTCTTGAAGAGGCTTACAACCATGCTATAATATTAGCTGTTAATTTAGCATATCCTACTAAAGAGAGTATAAGCATTATACTTGCCAAAGTATATAGCAATGCATTAGCATTAGCACTTAACTCTGGTTATCCTGCTATAGAGGTTATAGATAAGCTGCTTATACTTGCTAAGACACATGCAGATATACTTGCTAAACACTTGAACTTTCATTAATTATTTTACTGTTAATCATAGAATAAATATTATAATATAAAAACAACAATAATTAAATTTTATTACATAATAATGCATAGAAGGTAGCATGAGTTGAGAACCTCATGTGGAGACTTTATGTGAGAAAGGAGTACCTTAACAATGTAATAAGCATAGGTAAGTTCTTCCTTAACAGACACTTCAAGTTTAATGGTGGGGATATATACTACTATTACTCCTTACAAAGAAAGATGATCCTAAGCATCTTGGAAGGGTTAGAGGTTTACTTGTATTCGATAAGATGGTTAGTGATGATGGTGAATCTCTGCTTATCTATGGAAGGACATGGAAGTACAAGTTGATAGCTAGCAAGAGTGTGTTATGTTTGCCCCAAGAGATTGGTTTAATTTAGAGGATGCCCTTGGTATAAATGCAAGAAGGTACTACT
>CAZLZM010000143.1:0-3457 GCA_964563995.1 uncultured Nitrosopumilales archaeon | reverse complement strand
TACCATATATTTAATATGATTAATTGATCAATAAGCTTTATCTTGACATCCTCGTAACATGGTAACAAAAAGTTTAAATTTGAATTTTTCACTACAAAACCCCTAAAAATTAGGGGATAAGATATTGTGATGAAGGATAAAAGGGTTACAAGGCTAATAGATAATAGAGCAGTTAAACTACACATATTTTTGCCAAGTAAGAGAAAGATACTTACTGTAGTAGGAAAGATGAGTGAGTATTGGGTTGATATAGATCTACGATACTGTACATGCAAAAGCTATTACTTTAGATCTATAGCCAACAATGATCCATGCTACCATTTAAAGGCTGCTATCAATGCTGTTAAGGAAGGGCTTACAGATACAGTAGTATTTGATGATGATGAGTACGAGGGGTTTTTAAGAGCATTTATATATGATGTATTCAAGGCTATAATCAATCATAAAAGCATGTAATAGAAATATAAATAAAGCCCTTATGCATGTTAATAATGCATGAGTAGTAAGAAACCACATCTGAATCTAATAGTTACTGGACATGTTGATCATGGGAAATCAACACTAGTAGGCAGGCTTCTATACGATCTAGGTCTGATAGATCAGAGAACTATCGAGGAGTATGCGAAGGAGTCTGAGAAGACTGGTAAGGGAGATACATTCAAGTTTGCATGGGTACTTGATAGACTTAAGGATGAGAGAGAAAGGGGTATAACTATAGATCTAGCATTCCAGAAGTTCGAGACCAACAAGTACTTCTTCACGCTAATAGATGCCCCTGGGCATAGGGACTTCGTTAAGAACATGATAACTGGAGCATCAGAGGCAGACTGTGCTGTACTAGTTGTATCAGCAAAGAAGGGTGAGACAGAGGTTGCAGTTGAGCCTGGAGGACAGGCAAGGGAGCATGCATTCCTGTTAAGGACACTTGGGGTAAACCAGTTGATGGTAGCAATAAATAAGATGGATGACCCTTCAGTCAACTACAGCAAGGAACGCTATGAGGAGGTTAAAGCAATGGTAACAAATCTATTGAAGAGCATAGGCTACAATGTACAGAAGATTAGGTTCATACCTACCTCTGGCTGGACTGGTGATAATGTGGTAAAGAAGTCCGATAAGATGCCTTGGTACGATGGTCCAACACTATATCAAGCATTTGATGAGTTTGTAGAACCAGAGAAGCCAATAAACAAACCATTAAGGTTACCTATACAGGATGTATACTCCATAACCGGTGTTGGTACTGTACCAGTAGGAAGAATAGAGACTGGTAGGATGAAGGTTGGTGATAAGGTTATAGTTATGCCTGAGGGTGTTGTAGGCGAGGTTAGGAGTATAGAAACTCATCATATACCATTGCAGGAAGCAGTTGCAGGAGATAACATTGGGTTCAACCTTAGGGGTGTAGATAAGAAGCAGATAAAGAGAGGGGATGTTGTAGGACCAGTAGATAATCCTCCAACTGTAGCAAAGGAGTTCAAGGCTAGGATAATAGTAATATACCATCCAACAGCCATTGCCCCTGGGTATACGCCAGTACTTCATGCCCATACTGCACAGGTTGCTGCTACCTTAGTGGAGTTCATCTCAAAGATAGATCCTAGAACAGGTAACGTTGTAGAGCAGAATCCTAAGTTCCTTAAGAGTGGTGACTCTGCTATAGTAAAGATAAGACCACTAAGACCATTATGCATAGAACCATTCAAGGAATTTCCAGAGTTAGGTAGATTTGCACTAAGGGATATGGGTACTACAATAGCAGCAGGTGTAGTTGAGGAGATAACAGAGAAGTATACACTTGAGAAGGTTGCTGCAAAGGCTTAAGTGTGATACATATGGTACAGCAGGCTAGGATAAAGCTGGCCAGTACTGATCTAGAGAAGCTGGAACAGATGTGTAAAGAGATAAGGATGATAGGAGAGAAGACTGGTGTAAGAGTTAGAGGACCTGTACCATTACCAACCAAGAGGCTTCATGTAGTAACAAGAAAGGCCCCTAGTGGGCAGGGTACACATACATTTGATAAATGGGAGATGAGGATACATAGACGCATAATAGATCTCGCAGCAGATGATAGAGCTATGAAGCAGTTGATGAGGCTTAAGATACCTGATGAGGTTATTATTGAAGTACTACTACAATGATGTAATCGATCAAATATAGCCTCATTAAAAAATAGATTAACTCTTTCTTTATCTTTAATCGATCATTATCTTATAAATCCTTAGACTCTTTAATTGTATTAATCTGAATAATAAATATATTAACCGATAGAATTAAATTTAAATTGATCGAAGAGAAATACTTTGTCATGGAGTCAGATCATCAAGGTATAGTTGTATATGAGTGTATAAGATGTGGTACAAGAACAACAATGGAAGAGTTAAAGATACTACCAGAACTTAAGTGTATATGCGGTTTTAGGATATTCAGAAAGGTTAGGCCACATATAGCAAAGAGAGTAAAAGCAGTATAGTAATTTTATCTTAGTTTTAAATTGTATGAGAAATAAAAAATGGTATTAAGAAGAACAAGGAGTAGATGATAGCAATAGATTAGAGGTCAAAGTAACAAGAACTAATAACTCTACTAAGATAGGTGAGAGTGTGTTAGAGTTTGTCATTAAATAGATCCTGATAGATATGAGCATAAGATTAGTTAAATGGTAAACATGGTTACTTTAAACTTGCAATGATCTTCATAGATGAGTATGCTCAAGCTTATGTTTGATGAGATAATAAGATAGCCTAAACAGGGAGGTTTACAAGTGATCTTCTTAAGCATAGTTGAGAGCCAGATTAGAGTAAGGAAAGTAGTGATACATACATATATTAAACCATAATTATAGTAATGATAGCAGGACATCTGAACATTATCTAGCGAGACATGTTAAAGCTTGATGTTGTAGTATAGTATGTAGATATAGCATGTATGCTCTGGGTAGTAGGCTCTAAGCAGATAAGCTTGCACTGCTAATAAAGGTATCATACCAGAGATGTCTTATAGCAATATACAATGGCATGTGTAAGTATGCTGGTAGTGTGTTATAGCATTCTTCCCTCCTTCCTCTTCCTCCTCATGCTACTTGTAATGCAAGTATACACTGCGTAAGAGCAGTTAACTGTGCTAGATCTATACCAACTATAACGATATGCTATAAACCCAGTATTAAGAGAATGGTTATCTATGCTAAGGATAAAGATAGCATAGATGTTGGTGAGAAAAGATAGTTTGGACTGGCTCTTACTAGTCTCTTAGGCTATACCATGAGCATAATAGCAGAGAGATAGTTGAGCTTGTAAGGTATGGAGGGTAGTTGTAGGCAGATAGGGATATGATGCATTACATTTAGATGTTAAGAGCATGTTAAGCAAGTTCGAGTTAAGCAAGACTAAGTAGGATTGTGGAGACTCATGGTAAGTACTATAATCTGTACATCACGAAGAGGACAAGAAGG
>CAZLZM010000142.1:0-3487 GCA_964563995.1 uncultured Nitrosopumilales archaeon | reverse complement strand
TTAATATGAGTACATGGAGAATTACTTCAGCTAAAATTTAATGAGCATAATATAGTTAGCATAAATTTAATTATTCTTATTATTCTTCATTATTAGAAGGAACTCCTTGCCTTTGCTTGTTGTTACATAGCATTTGTATGGTATCTGTATCTCCTTCACTAATCCAAGATCTAGCAGCTCATTAAGATACTTGTTTAACTGATAGTAGTTAAGGTTTGCCTTGTACAGTATATGGGTCTTCTTACATGGCTCCGAGGTAACCTCCAGCATTTTTATCAGTATATCTAACTTGTCTCTCTTCTCTTGGTATGTAACATTGTTCATAAAGCAAAAATACTCGAGTTATATTATATTACTTTATGTGATTGATTACATATAATTTGCATTATATACCAATTTATTTACTCAAAATAGAAATTTCTTACAGATGTTTTACTTCATATGGGTAGAGATGACTTTTAATGCCTTCCCATACTCTTTTAATGTGTTTATAGGCAACCACTTGCTATAGTCTACAAAGAATGAGGATAACCTTCTCATCTCCGCAAGTTTAGGGAATATTACTGATTCTAACTCAATCGAGCCATCCTTATCAATATCAATAAGCTCGTTTATTATTTCATATACCTTTGGCTCAAAAGCGTATAAGCCTATAGATGTAGGTATGCTAAGCATAGGCTTCTCTTTGAATGAGATTACGTTGCCATGGTTATCCAACTCTGCCACTCCGTATGGATACTCTATCCCATTAACAAGTGCTATGGTAGCATAGGAACTCTTATCTGAGACATTTCTAGTATGAGCACTGATGAATCTTGAGTATATACTATCATCAAGTATTATATCGTCAGGGAATGTTATTAGAGATCTCTTGCCATAATCTATCTTGTTATTCAATAAAGCATACTTGAATGCCTTACCTTTACCCCAGCCTACTCTATCATTTGGATCTATACTATACTTGATATTTATCTCGCTATATCCCTTATCTTCTATATGCTTAATAACCAATTCAGCTTTATAGCCAAGGAGCAGTATAAACTCTTTAAATCCACTTCTTATCAACTTATCCATGCAGAGGTCTAGTAATGTTACTTCATTACCTTCATTATAATTGCCACTTACCTTAAGTAGGCATTTTGGCGCATCTATACCTAGTCTCTTGCCCATACCTCCAGCAAGTAAAACCACTTGAATATCGTTTCTCATGGTTTAACACCTTCCTTACTATACAACTCCCTCTTCTATACCCTTGCTCTTTATATACTCTATGTTAGGTATCTTGGATGGATCTATGTTGTTTGCATATGCTAGATAAGTACTCATGATATCTCCAATGTAACTGAGTGATAACAATCGAGCAAGGGTTGAGTTACCTATGCTAAAGAGTTCTATAACGTCTGCACCTTTACCCCTTATCAACTCCTTAGCCTTGTTTATAAGTGCATGGAGATCATAACCATGCTCTTTACACTTCTCATACTCTATATCCCTTAACATTATAAGTGCATGATTGCTAGCATCTCCATACCATGTCTCTATCTCATTATGGAGTAACTCTGGAAAGACATCATAGTAGCAGTGTAGTTTAGCATTCTCATTCATCATCTGCTTCCATCTTAACGCTGCTGCTTGGGTGAATTCATTAGCATATATTGCTAGCATTTTATTAAGCATTCTGTACTTCAGACTCTCCATTCTACTCTTATCCTTTGCTATACTACAGAGGATATCAACCGCTTCCTTTACATCTTTACGTATACCACTTATTACATTTGAATGCTCTAGCACTAACAGCACAGGCAAAAGCATGTACCCGAGTGAGGTTCTGCTAAAACCATTCCCGTTTATCTTTATGTATTGTATATCTTGCCTAGTTTCGTTAGGGATGCTATCCCTATTATTATTAGATGTTACAAGTACTGTCTTAGCACCGTAAGAAGCAGCCTTGCTGATTGCTATCAAAGTCTCCCTTGTCTTACCAGAGTATGTTACTGCTATTGCTAGTGTATTATTGCCCATCCTAGGAACATTGCTACTCTTAACTACACTTACCCTAAATTTATCGCCTATTATGCTCTTTACGAAATCACCTACTATGCCAGAACCACCCATGCCTATGATCACTGTCTCATCTATGTCATCGTAACCCCTTATCTCATTGTAAAGTGTTAAAGACTCTAGCAACTGGTAAGGCAGATCCATTACTTTATCTAGCATATAGATATCGTATTAGTACATGTTAATAAATATCTCTAATGATTAGTTATTACATAGATGTAGATTAAATACATTGCAATAATGCAAAATTATAATAAAATAATAAATAATTACTAAAGATGTAATTACTCTAAAGATGTAAATTATTGTTTGTTAGATGGTTTAGGACAGCCCTCCATAGGCCATATGTATACATCTTTGTTAGGTAACTGCCATAACTCCCCACTGTAGAAGTCAGTGTTATCTATATGGCATCTATAGCATATATTAACTTGCACATCTGTATCTGGCTTACCTATAAGCCTTAGGAACTCCTTTGCATATTCTACTGCCTTCTTATCATACTCTGCTGGAACTTCATCAACATCTGCAGCATCTGTGGGTATGAATACATCAAAGTGTATCCTTCTACCATCAGCATATGTATTATATACAACTACATTCTTGGCCTTGCCTACATATGGTTTAAGCTGTGATTCCATACTGTATGGAATCTTAAAGCATCTCATTTAAATCTTTTTATTAGAAAGTATATATAAATAGAAATGTATGGAGTATAAATACACTAAGGTTGCTGTTGGAGGAACATTTGATATAATACATAGGGGCCATATTGCATTACTAGAGAAGGCTTTTGATATAGGCAAGTATGTAATTATAGGGGTTACAAGTGATGCATTAGTATCAACTATGGGGAAATATACGATGAACAACTACGATACAAGGATAAAGAATCTCTTGCATGTGTTATCCTACAAGTATGATAGTGATAGGTTTAGGGTAGTTATGCTTGAGGATGAGTTTGGTCCAGCAGTAGACGATCCTAACATAGAGGCTATAGTTGTAAGCAAGGAGACGGAGTACAAGTGCAAGAGGTTGAATGAGATAAGAACCTCAAAAGGGTTAAGATCATTAGATGTAATAAGCATAGACCTTATATTAGCAAAGGATGGCAAGAAGATATCATCTACACGCATTCGTTCTGGTGAAATAGATGCTGAAGGCAATATTATAAATCATAAAAAGAACTAAAACCCCGTCTTAAAAGGCGGGGATGATACTACATGAACAAATAAACTTAAATACCATATAAGTAATAATAAAATAATAATAATGCAACAAATACTAAACTACAAGTATAGGCTATATCCTAATAAACTGTATGAAGAAAGGTTAGAGTCTAACTTAGAGGTATGTAGATTCCTATATAACCACTTAATAGAAGAAGGATATGATAATGAGTATGATATGAACCTACATATTACTG
>CAZLZM010000141.1:0-3540 GCA_964563995.1 uncultured Nitrosopumilales archaeon | reverse complement strand
AGTTAATAGTGACTCTATATTTAAATATACTTATGCTAAATACAAATAAAGATATAGAAACTATGGCATTTGAGGAGCTAGAGACCAAGCATCCAGAAGAGTTAAAGAACCTTGCATATGATCTAGTTTTAACAGCAATCGGTAGATATATAGAAAGTAACAATCTAAGGGATACAGAGTTTCCTAGAATAGCATCATCAGCATTGTATGTATTAACACTATCCCTAGTAAAGAAGGGTATAACCGATAATGTTAATGATGCAGAGAAGTATCTGATGGATCAGTTGCATAGAATACATGTTAAGGGTTATAGTGCCGTTGAGGAGATATTTAAGGAGTGTATGATCAAGTAAGATATGATATGACTATAGGTAACAATTCAAGCGTCTGCATATCATACAGACTATATGAAAATTATTTATTTTAAGGATCCATTAGGTTATCCGGTAATACTAATCCTGATGCATCAGAGACAAATGCCATATTATTCATAGTTGTCTGAAACCTAATATTCCCTTTGCTTACTATAACCTCTATATCATCTATAGCATCAGCATCTACACTAGGCTCTATCTTCCTTATAATAGCATGTATACTTTCATGTGATATTATCGCATCTATGTAGTATTCTATATTCTTAAATCCAGAGGTACCTTGCTTTGCATGCTTCTTGGAGTTTACTATAAGCATCGTACCATCTTCATATGTAAAGTATGCAAGGGAATCATCTATAGCACAAGCAAATAATATATCATCTATACACATAGAGTATAACACCTATCTCTAAATCACGTTATGATTAATTAATAAAAATTATTTTGCATAACTTATATAATTGCTATGCTTCTTTAACTCTCATAACTCTGTTCCTACCCATGACTCTCCAATACTCAACCTGTACACCTTGCCTTATCCTTGATTTTGCATCCTCCTCTATTGAATCTGTCTCAAATACCTCAAATGTCTCAAGGTCCATTATCTGTAATATATTATTGTTTATTGAGATTATCTGCCCATTTCTCTTTTCTATTATTGGCACATCTACATTTGCATCTACTGGAGATACTATGCTCCTCTTTACACCATCGAATAGCCCTATAGCAACTACTCTAGCCTTTGCTGAACCATGCTATCTGGGTAACCTTGTTATGGCAAGGTTACATACCAGGCTTGCTCTTCTCATATGATACTATCTTACATGGTTCACCATCTATTATTATATATGAACCCTCCTTTATGCTACCTAGATCTACTGGCTTACTCATGTTATCTTGCAGATATTAAGAGTTATTTAATAATTTGCATTACTACTCATAAATAGGGAACTTGGTTGGATTATCATTGGTTGATATTATGTTAGTTCTCTTAATAGTATCCCTAACATACTTTGGGATGATAGAGAAGTATGATCTATGTGCAATGCTATCATATGCATGTAATTTACCAACTATCCTCTCCTTGATCCTATTCTCTATATCTTCATCATCTAACTCCAAGGGATCGTATGACTTTGAGCATAATATGAACCCAGATAGGTTTGCATAGCATGGTATATATGTAGCATATTCCCTAACTATAGGGAATACATGCTTTAGTGTATTGTATATTACAGCATAGGTTGTAGGGTATGGATTTAAAAGTGTAGCCTGTAGTGCAAACACACCGTCATCTGTAAGAGCATTGTAAACATGTTTAAAGTACTCTAGCGTATAGAGCATCCTTGATGGACTCCCTTCTTGAGGATCCGTTAAGTCCTGTATTATAACATCGAATCTTTCTTTGCTACTATTACTCATATCTTTAATATACTTGAGAGCATCATCTATTACAACACTTGTTCTAAGGTCAGAGTAAGCATTCCCATGCATACTTGCTAAATATCTCTTACTAATATCTATCATATCAGCATCTATATCAACCATGACAGCATGCTTAACACTTCTATACTTTAATACCTCTCTTAAGCATGCACCTTCCCCTCCTCCAAGTATTAGAACCCTACTAGGATCTGTATGTGTTATCATAGCCGGATGTACTATAGCCTCATGATAATACATCTCATCTCTCTCAGATGACTGTATCAAGCCATCTATTATCAGCATCTTACCATAGTTTACAGTCTCAACTAGCTTTATATGCTGCCACCTTGTTCTCTTACTAACCTTAACTTCCTTTATCTCGTGGCTTATCCTATATCCTCGATAAGTCTCTTCTGTTACCCATAACCTCCTTGATCCCTTCATGTATAACTCCTCTCTCTACGCTCTTAATTATTATCTTTGAGGGTTTAAGACCGTTCTCTATATGCTTTAAAGTCTTGTAAGGGTCTGAGTTGTTCCCACATAGGAATATATCTACAGATGCAAATGCATACTCTGGCCATGTATGCAACGCTATATGCGACTCTTTAACTATAACTAAACCTGTTATACCTTGAGGATAATATCTGTGGAAGAATACTTTCACTATATGCATATTACCAGTGTCAGCAGCCCCTTTTAGAAGTCTTCTTAGGTACTTTATACTATCTAATAGGTTTGCATCACACCCATACATATCCGCAAATATATTGTAACCAAGTACCCCCAACCCTTCTAATTTTAAGAAGGGACAACTTTTTAGTCTTTCTACCTTATATTTCATAATATAATAATATTAGAGTAAATATTTATTTGGAAATATTAAAATATAGTATATATTTATTACTAGTTAACTATAGATTAGATAAAATTACTTTAATCAATAATAACTCATCATTTGCTTGGTAAAAGTAATTAATTATTGCTGTTTACTTGCTTCTTCAACTCCTCATATACAACCTTAACTTCATCAACAGAGGTCTCATCCTCTAGCGTAGTTATATCACCTATGCTTGCGTTGTTAACTATTGATTTTAGCAGCCTACGCATTATCTTGCCACTCCTAGTCTTTGGTAACTTGTTCACAAAATAAATCTCATCTATAACTGCTATTGCACCTAACTTGTTCTTTACATATTTAACTATCTCATCCTTTATATGAGAGTAACTGCCTTGATAGCCTTGCTTTAATACAACGAATGCTACTATGCTCTCACCTCTAACCTCATCTATCTTGCCTACAACAGCAGCCTCTGCAACTGCACTATATGCTACTATTGCACTCTCCAACTCCATGCTGCCTATCCTATGTCCTGCAACCTTGAGAACATCATCTGCTCTCCCTAGTAGCCAGAAGTAACCATCATCATCCTGCATAGCATAATCCCCAGTGTAGTATACACCTTTGAACCTTGACCAGTAGATCTCTCTATATCTAGTATCATCATTCCATATTGTAAGCATCAATCCTGGCCATGGTCTCTTTATTACAAGGTAACCTTTGGTGTATGGTTTAACCTCGTTACCATACTCATCCACAACTGCAGTATCTACCCCTGGTAATGGTAGAGTTGCTGATCCTGGTTTCATGGGTAACCTTGCTATACCTGTAGGGTTACCTATCATACATGCACCAGTCTCAGTCTGCCACCATGTATCAACTATTGGGCATCTCTCACCT
>CAZLZM010000140.1:0-3593 GCA_964563995.1 uncultured Nitrosopumilales archaeon | reverse complement strand
TAAGGGGATCAATAAAGATATAGGTTAGTCCACAAAGCAATTAATTATATTTATTATTAGAATTTGGTCTATGACATAACAACTATTAGAAGATATAATAAAAACATTTTAAGTATAATTACACATTAACTATGGAGTGTTTATATTACCCTGATTATTTGAACCTTTGAGTATCTCGCCTACAATACCACTACCTTCTACCGAATGTCTTGTATTAAACTCTTTCTCCCTCTCACGTAGCATTTTAAGTACGTAATCGTTAGGTATTGTATATACTGCTACAGCTATAAGTATTAATGAAACAACAATTACAAGTATCTCCCACCTTATCTTATAAATTGCACTTCTACTCTCCATAGTATCTAAATTTAGAGAGCGATTTATATTCTTATTCGTGATAGATAAATGTGTTAATAATAATTTCATCTTAGCTAATATTATTCCTTAATAAATAAATTAAGGAGCAATTAAGATTAAGATATTATGTAGATTTGTAACATAATATTGAAATATTAGCAATTCCATATTATATCATGGATGGTATGATTATTGCTAAGGGTACGCTTGCTGGATTGCTAGCATCCATTGTTATTGCGCTTCTTATATTCATTGCAGAGGTAATTATAGGATATCCACATGGTATATTCTATACAGTGATCTCAGATGCCTTGAATATAGATACTATGATAATAGTTGATAACAAAGCCCTCGTAGGACTGCTGCTGCATCTAACAACTGGGACAGTTATAGGTGCTATAGCATCAATATCATTTAGCAATCTACTCTTACAATTGGCACTGAGTCTAGAACGGTGTATACTTTATGGTACCATTGTAGGTATTGTTACATGGTTAACTGTATTCTTGCCTATCTCATATATAGTTGTCATACCGTTGCTTAATACTCATGAGTATGAGTTATTTGGTAGGAGTGGAACTATGGTAACATCAGATGATCTTAAAGAACAGTTCCATAGGATAGTATACGCAGCTATAGGATTCCATATTCAATATGGTATAATATACTCCATAATTCTATTCGTATTCATTGGTAGAAGTATTGTAAAGCGTAAAGAGAGCCTTGGGATTTAATATAATATTTATCAGTATATCTGAAGATGACATCTCCCTTACGTGAGAAGGAATGGACTTTCCACTTTATTGCTAGTATTTGCCATATTAGCAAAGATGTAGAAGCAGATACCTGCTAAGTGATATGACAAACAAGGTCGTTTGGAGATAATTTATAATGAGTTATATGGAGTTAACTGTTAATCGATGATTAATAAATATAAATCTAATCTTAAATATAAATCTGGGCTATTTCTGTTATTGAACTGATTACTTGTATTTATAATGCATCATCTTCTCCAATAACAGAGGTACTTCTGCTGGTCTCTTTGCCACTGGTACATTAGCCTTTGAGAACATGCTAACCTTTGATTCTGCAGAACCATATGAGCCATATACTATTGCACCAGCATGACCCATGCGCTTCTCCTTAGGGGCACTCCTTCCTGCTATGTATGCTACTACAGGCTTACTAAAGTTAGTACTTATTATGTACTCTGCTAACTGCTCTTCAGCACTCCCTCCTATCTCTCCAACAACAACCACAGAATCCACATCTTCCCTACCCCTTATAAGTTCAAAGCATTCTATAAGAGTTAAGCAGTTTATTGGGTCTCCCCCAATGCCTAAGCATAACCTCTGCCCAAACCCAGCAAGCGAGAGCCTATATGATATCTCATACATCAGTGTACCACTCCTAGATATGACTACAGTATTGCCTTTAGTAAATGGTTGTGCTGGCATTATTCCAAGCTTTATTACACTGGGTACTATTATACCAGGTGTATTTGGACCTACAACTATAGCACCATGATCCTTTGCAAGGTTTATACACCTTAAAGTATCCTTCACTGGTACATGCTCTGGTATTGCTACAAGAAGCTTAATACCGTTAGTTAGAGCATCCGTTGCAGCATTAAGGAAGTATTGTGCTGGGACAAACATTACAGATATCTTTGCATCATGCTCTTTAACAGCATCCTTAACACTATCATACACAGGCACACCATTGAATACCTGTCCTCCTTTACCAGGTGTAACACCAGCAACTATGTTTGTACCATACTCAAGCATGAGTCTTGTATGTAGGCTACCGAACTTACCTGTTATGCCTTGGACTATTACAGGTTTCTTGTTATAATCTTTATCCTCTTTACTTCCTTGGAGTATGCTGAATAGATCTACCTTGCCTGTGAGTATACTATTGCTACTACTATTACTACTGCTAACCATACACTCACCTTCTTCCTACATAATGCTCTTATTTGATATGTTTTGTATTTGATGCTATAGCCTTTGCTGCTTTTACTGCACTCTCTATAGCCTCCTCAACAGAATCGAACATTATAGCCTTTGTACCCTTTAACATCTCTCTTGCTATCTCTGCATTCCTACCAGCTATCCTAGCAAATAGTGGTACCTTTATTACACCATCTCTATATGCATTAACTATAGCTTGAGCAACTATGCTTGTATCAACTATGCCTCCAAATAGATTAACTAGTATAACCTTTACATTGCTTAACTTGCTCACTAGATTCAATGCCTTGTATATGTTATCTAACGTTGCTCCCCCACCAACATCTAGGAAGCATGCTGCCCTACCATTTGCATCAGAGAGCATATCCATGGTTGACATAACTAAACCTGCACCATTCCCTATAACAGCAATATCACCATCCAACTCAACTAATGAGAATCCTCCTTTTCTAGCCTCTGTCTCTATGCTCTGCTCCTCAAATACCCGTAGTTCTTCATGCCTAAACAGTGCATTATCATCTATTATTACCTTGGCATCCAATGCTATAAGGCTAGAGTCTGTAACAGCAAGAGGATTTATCTCTGCTAACTCAGCCTCCTTCTCATTAACCAACTTTAAGAGTCTCCTTGCAACATCTATAAAGTTCGTGCTATCCTCATTGAAGCCTAGATAAGAAGCTACCTCATATAACACTTTATCATTTGCTCTCTCATCAAATATATCTATCTCTTTAACTATCTTATTGCTTACACTCTCTATATCAACTCCTCCTTCTGGTGATGCTATTATTGTGTATGCTCTTTTACTTCTATCAAGGAATATTGAGAGGTAAAGTTCTTTATCATGGGCTACGAACTCCTCAAGTAGTATGCTCTTCACAACCTCGTCTTGTAAGTTCTTACCTAGCATAGATATAAAATTATCTTCCATCTCTTTTGCATTATTGCATAACTTAACTATGCCAGCCTTACCTCTGCCACCTACCTTAACCTGTGCCTTGAGTACCAAAGGGAAGCCTAGATCAACAGAGTACCTTTTAGCCTCCTCTATACCTGAGGCTAGATAGCCTCTAGGTATCCTTATGCCATACTCCTTGAATAACATCTTTGCCTGATACTCTAATAAGCGCATAAGCAACCTTGGCATGCCTAGCATATAAAAGTTTCATTCTTGATGCTAGAAATTATAATATTTAAAGCTTAATATTATATATATGATCTCTTTACTGCTATGTTAATACCTTATCTAGCTCATTACACTCT
>CAZLZM010000139.1:0-3597 GCA_964563995.1 uncultured Nitrosopumilales archaeon | reverse complement strand
TATTATGCTTTGAGCGCATCTTACTTATTTTCTTCTCATTGCATCAAAGCAATTTTATTTAATTTACTCTTACTGTATGTTAATCATTTATATGTAATTTTATATTTTATTATTACTACTGTCATTCCTGCAGCACTTACCTTCTGGTATAGTGTATCCATGAGGGCATAACCTTGGATGATTAAGTAAAGTGCATATAGCATCAGCAAAGTCCTTGCTCATATGATGCTCCATACCACACACCATCTCCTCATCTAGATCTATCTTTAGTGTGTTCTTCATAAGTACCTCAAGCAATCTACTATTCCTTACCATCTGTCTACCTATCCCTTCTCCTTTCTCAGTAAGTTTAGCCTTCCCATTAGTATATATCACATACCCTTTTCTATGTAACTTCCTTAGCATCTGAACTACACTAGGCTGTTTTATGTTAAGAACCTTTGCTATAATGCTAACCTTCGCATCCTCACCTCTCTCATTAAGCATCCATATAGCCTTAAGATACATCTCAATATGCTCCCTCTCCGCAGTCTCTATGAACAAAGCCTCCTTCTCCATCACTTATACTTTATTACATAAGGTTAGTATATATAGTCTTCAGTTAGATAAGGTGTTAAATTTAATAAAAATGATTTATGGAAACTTACAGTTGATCATCTTCTTCATATAAATTAAATTAAATAATTCATGCTATCTGCTTTGCATCTTGCCATAAATAGTTAAAATACTCTCTAGCAAAACTTGCTAACCCTGTATGCTCTGCTAGTATAGCTAGAGGTTCATTGCTTAATCTCTCACTTGCTAGGAGCAGTATAACCTGCTTGCTATCACTTATAACCCCTCCACCAAACATGCTATCCTTAAGCCTAACATCTGCTACTCTATTTAATGCCTTTAGAATATCCTCACTTGTGCTCTCTGCTGCTATTATTGCTATCCTTACACCTTTATCCTTTAACTCTCTTAGCAATGGTTGCATCTGCTTACTTATGCTACCTGCTACTGCTGGTAATGCAATAAGTAACTCCTTCTCACTTGCTAATATTACCTCTTTAACCTTTGCTACTATATTGTACAATCCTCTAAGCACCCATATCTCTGGTCTCTCTTTTATACCACTCTTATTATACAAAGGCATAAGCTCACTCATTATAACACCCTCAGCCTCCTTCATCTCGTTCTCTATACGCATACGCATACTCTCTAGTGCAGTTGCTGGCGACCTTGGATAGAACTTTGTTGGTCTAGAGTTATCAGACTCTATCCAACCCTTCTCCTCCAACTTGCCTAATACCTCGTATATTTTACTGTATGGCACACCAGATCTAGTGCTTAACTCTTGAGCTGTTAGAGACCCTTCAGTTAGCAGTGTAGTATAAGCCTTGATCTCATAGCTAGTTAACCCTATAACCTCCATTGCTCTCTTAGCCTTATCGCTTAGCATACCAATGCTATATATGTACATTATTTAATTTATAGTTAGGGTAAGCAAGCATACGATTCACCTTATGTTTCCTTTAGATATACTTATATCTTAAATGCTCTATGCTAGCATAGATAACAATGGATCTAATACAAATAAGGTCATTAGAGAAGAAAGATAGTGCAAAGGGAAAGAGTAAGACTATAAGGTATACCCAGAGCATATGCCCAGAATGTAACATGATACTTGATGCTGAGGTATTTGAGAGAGGTGGCAGAGTATATATGAGCAAGGTATGTCCTAAGCATGGAGAGTTTGAGGAGCTTTACTTTGGATCGTATGATATGTATACTAAGTTCAGCACATACTGGAAGGATGGTAAAGGCATTGAACATGCAGCAGCTAATGTTGGGATAGAGAAGTGTGCATGCCCAACCAACTGTGGTCTATGTACAAACCATCTTAGCCATTCTGGTTTAGCTAATATGATAGTTACAAACAGGTGTGATCTTACCTGTTGGTACTGCTTCTTCTATGTTAAGAAGGGTCTAGAGGGTTCATACTTATATGAGCCTACGCTAGAACAGATAAGAGCAATGGCAAAGATGCTCAAGGCTGAACGCCCAATACCCGGTAACTCATTACAGATAACTGGAGGTGAGCCTATGCTTAGAGAGGATATAGTCGATGTTATAAAGATCATAAAAGAAGAAGGCATAGATCATATACAGATGAATACGAATGGGATAAAGCTAGCCATGGATATAGATCTGATGAGGCAGATAAGAGAGGCTGGTGTAAATAACCTATATCTAAGCTTCGATGGTGTTACTCCTAGAACAAATCCAAAGAACCACTGGGAAGTACCCTATGTGATCGAGAATGCTAGAAAGGTTGGAATGACTATAGTGTTTGTACCTACTGTAATAAAGTCTGTTAATGATCATGAGCTAGGAGATATAATAAGATATGCACAGAAGAACATAGATGTTGTGCATGGAGTCAACTTCCAACCAGTATCACTTACTGGTAGAATGAGTAAGAAGGAGAGGGAGAAGTATAGGATAACCATACCTGACTGTATTGAGAGGATTGAGGAGCAGACCAATGGTGAGATACCCAAGGATGCATGGTTCCCAGTGCCAAGTTGTATGCCATTAACAGATGTTATAGAGCAGTTCAGCAAGAAACCAAAGTATGAGTTAAGCATACACTTTGCATGTGGTGCTGGCACATATGTGTTTGAGGATGCTGAGAGCAGGAGGCTTGTTCCACTAACTGAATTCGTTGATATAAAAGGTTTACTTGAATACCTTGAAGAGAAGACAGAGGAGCTAAGATCTGGCAAGAACAGGTACATTGGCATGGTGGAGGTGGTTAATAAGTTGAATACATTCATAGATAAGAATAAGCAACCAAAGGGTGTTGATCTAGCAAAGATGTTTGCTAGCATACTACTCAAGAGGAACTTCGATAGCGTAGGTTCATGGCATGTTAGAAGCCTATTCTTAGGTATGATGCACTTCCAAGACAAGTACAATGAGGATCTTGAGAGGCTTCAGAGGTGTGATATACATTACCTAACACCTGATCTAAGGATAATACCATTCTGTGCATTCAATGTTATACCAGAATGGTATAGAGATAGGATACAGAAGAAGTATGGTGTAGCTGTTGAGGAGTGGGAGAAGAAGACAGGTAAGAGACTCGAGGAGGGTCTGTACAGGGGGTTGCTTAGAAGGGGTAAACCTCAAGTTGAGATAGGCTCAGGTTGTGCATTATCAGAGATGCATAGGCAGTTGGAGTTAGCTCAAGGACTTAAAGGTTTTTAATTTCTTAATTTTTAGTTGTTAGAGGATAGTTAATGGATTTGGTTTAACAAGCATCAGTAAGAAGCAACAGCAATAATCTAATTTATTTTAATTTATTACCAATAGTTTCGACAAGAAAGCCTACGGTTTTAACTCTAGCATGAATGGCTCTTTTAACTTAACCATCCTCCATAAGTAGAAATCTAAAATCTATCTTAACATTCAGATATGCTGTGAATACTCAACCATTTTGTAATATTCACTATTACTTATCCTTCATATTGAAAGTTATCATCCAAATCAGTTCTATCCTTTTATATTGAATAGCTATACATGATATTCTTTATATCTATGCAATAAATA
>CAZLZM010000138.1:0-3655 GCA_964563995.1 uncultured Nitrosopumilales archaeon | reverse complement strand
TAGACTGTTGACCATTTAAACCTATAGACGCCATTCATCCCCCATTGAAAATAGGAGGCTTTCTGGCGTTATTATTGTAATCAGAATCAATAACTAAAATTTAAAATTATTTATACTTGTATCTTATCCTACTCTTATGGGCAGGTTATTTGGTACAAATGGTGTTAGAGGAGTATTTAATAAGGATCTAACACTAGATCTAGCATTAAAACTATCGTATGCACTAGGCACATACTTTAAAGAAGGCAAGATACTTCTAGGTTATGACGGTAGGCACTCAAGTCCATTGCTGGCAGATGTTGTAACAGCGGGCTTGAATGTAATGGGGTTAGATATCTACAATGCTGGTTTAGTACCTACACCATGCTTACAATACTGCGTTAAAAGGTTAGGGTACGATGGAGGGGTTATGATAACAGCATCACATAATCCACCGGAGTATAATGGTATAAAGGTTATCGCTAGAGATGGCGTTGAGATCCCAAGGGAAGAAGAGAGCAAGATCGAAGAGATATTCTTCTCTAGCAACTTTAAATTAAGTGATAGATTAGGAGGTGAGTATAGCATAAGTAATGCCATAGACGTATATATAAATGGTATACTATCCTTGATAGACTCTGATGCCATAAGGAGTAAATGCTTCAAGGTTGTAGTTGATCTAGGTAATGGTGCTCAAGCAACTACTATACCAAGGCTTCTAGATGCGCTAGGATGTAAGGTTATTGCTATAAATGAGAGGATAGATGGCTCATTCCCTGGTAGAGGCTCTGAACCTACAGTCGATAACCTTAGTGAGCTTGCGGTAAAGGTTATTGATAACAATGCTGATCTAGGGGTAGCATACGATGGTGATGGAGATAGAAGCATATTTTGTGATGAGCATGGTAATGTATACACAGGGGATAGAAGTGGAGCCATACTTATAGATCATATACTTGGCAAACATTGTAAGGGTTACGATAACAATGTAAAGATAGTTACCCCTATAAACTCATCTATGCTTATAGATGTTGTAGCAAGTAAGTACAAGGCTAAAGTAGTAAGGATAAAGGTAGGAAGTGTAGAGGTATCAAGGGAGATGCTTAGATCAAACGCACTCTTAGGGCTAGAGGAGAATGGAGGATTCATGTATGCAAGACATATAGCAGTAAGAGACGGTGCAATGAGTACTGCATTGATGCTTGAGGCATTAGCGGTTAGCAACAATAGTTTATCAGAGTTGAATGGTATGTATAGGAGGTTCTATCAGTATAAGACCAAGTTCCAATGTTCAAGTACTGAATCATTAAGGGTTATAGAAGAGTTAAGGAACCATGCTAGTGATAAGAGGATAGAGGATATAGATGGTATCAAGATATGGATAGATGATGAGTCATGGGTAATGGTTAGACAGAGTGGTACAGAACCAATAATGCGTTTATACGCAGAGGCTAGTAATGAGACCAGACTTAAGGATATAGTAAGATCATATACTGAGAAGATAAGAAGTATACTGAAAAGATGATTGATTATAACAAATAAATAAAGAGATGGTAACTATTAAAGAAAATAAATAAAAATAAGATAACGATATATTGCTATAGTTATCTACCCTTCGTCCCAGCCCTTTGTGAATCTGCCGAACTTGTGTAGTGGTACTGGCTGACCTGGTGTGTACTCTAATGGCCTCATCCAGAATATAGCTGTTGTTGGGCATACTGCAATGCATGCACCATCAGAGATGCATCTCTCTGGATAGTGCACGAATGCCTTACCCCTCTTCCAGCCCTCGACTGGCTTAACTCTTAGTACATCTGGTCCTAGCGCAGTACATATCTCTACGCATAGAGCACAGCCTATGCATGTCTGCTCATCTATATCTGGTAGTATTGCTACTGGCATATCTGCTCAAGATGAATAGAGAGCCAAAATATTTAAACTCTTTGCATTTTTAAAACGCCGTTTTATGAATATTTAAAAAAATAACCAAAAAGTTATCTTTACTTACTAACTCTAACTACATCTATCTCTCCGTTCTTTATCCAGCTTAACAGTTCTTCTGCAGAAGGCTTTGCACTGTGATTACCTTGTAGGTGTAGCGCTACCATTGCATAGTTTATTTGGTTTAATAGTGGCTTATACTTTGTCCAATCATCATTGCCCTTTGCCTTATTGCGTATATCAGCTGGTACAGTATTCCACCAATCCATGAACTTCCTAGCCATTACTAATAGGTATATCTCTGTAGTATATTAAATTTTTGATACTTGTTATAGTATAGATGATATGAATGATGATAAGGTTTTAAAATAGCTCTATACGCTATAAAGTTGTTATAGATTGAAAGTAACCATACTAGGTTCGGCAAGAGAGGTTGGTAGATCAGCATTCCTAGTTGATACTGGTAAGAGTAAGATACTACTTGATTATGGTGTTATGTTCAAGAATGAACCTCTATTTCCTATGCATGTTAAACCAAAGGAGATAGATGGAGTAGTGCTTACTCATGCACATCTTGACCACTCTGGCTGCATACCATACCTCTTTCTACACTCTAATAAGAGTATAGCAGTATACGCAACAAAGCCTACGATAGAGTTATCTAAGATACTGCTACTTGATATGATAAAGGTCTCAGGCTTCTATCTACCATTTGAGTACATAGAGGTTATATCTATGGTTAATTCTAGCAAGACAGTAGAGTATAGAGAGGAGGTAGAGATAGATGGTGCAAAGGTTACATTACATAATGCTGGACATATAATAGGTAGTGCAAGTATAGTGGTTGAGTATGATGGTAGAAGGATATTTTATACAGGAGATATAAATGCAAGGGGATCTATGATGCTTGATAGTGCTGAGATAGTAAGGGATGTTGATCTTGTTATAACTGAGAGTACATACGCATTAGAGGATCATCAGCCTAGAGAGGAGGCAGAGAGTACACTTGTAGAGTTTGCTAACGAGGTTATAGATAGGCATGGCATACTATTCATACCAGCATTCTCAGTTGAGAGGGCTCAGGAGATAGCATGTGTATTAAAGGCACATAACTTTAAGCATAAGGTTGCAATAGATGGTATGGCATTGAAGGCAAATGAGATAATGCTTAAACATAAGAAGTTTCTAAAGGATCCAGAGTTCTTCTCAAGTGTGATGAGTTGGGTTAAATGGGTTAAGGGATGGAGTGATAGGAAGAGACTTATAGATGAACCATGTGTAGTTATATCCCCAGCAGGTATGCTTGTAGGAGGTAATGCACTATTCTATATGCAGAGTATAGTTGATGATCCTAGGAATGGTATAGCAATAGTATCATACCAAGGAGAGGGTACACCTGGTAGATTGTTGCTTGAGAAGGGTATAGCATTGATAGATGGTGAGGTTAGACGTGTTAATGCTGAGGTTAGAAGGTTCGATTTCTCAGGGCATAGTGGTAGAAGGGAACTATTTGATATGATAAGGTCTTTCAGTAGCAGTACAAAGATAGTCACTGTGCATGGTGATCATGAAGCATGCACTAAGTTTGCTGAGGAGATAAACAAGTATCTAGGTTTGAATGCCTATGCACCATTGGTTGGTGAAAGTATAGAGGTATGACCACTTTAATTAATTAATTAAAAAAAAATAGATTAATACATTTATAACTCTACTTTATTCACATTTATCTGCTTCA
>CAZLZM010000137.1:0-3662 GCA_964563995.1 uncultured Nitrosopumilales archaeon | reverse complement strand
GAGTATTAAATAATAAAATACTTAAAGCAGCACAGGTAAATGCAGACTTATGTCTTACAAGTACAATGTAAGTAACGATAAAAGGGAGAGTAAGCATAATAATAATATAACGTTATCAGTAATAATACCTACTTATAATGAATCAGAGAATATATTACATCTAATCAAGTCCATAAAGAATAATATATATAGTTCAATCTCTATGCATGATCTTAGTACTGAGGTTATAGTAGTTGATGATAATAGCCCTGATGGTACTGCTGATCTAGTTGAGAGTTATGCTAAGAGCATAATCAATTATAGCAATGATGAAGAAAATAGCAGATTTAATTTCAATATAAAGATTGTAAGAAGGGATAGTAAGAGGGGTTTAGCATCAGCCATACTCGATGGTTTAAAGAACGCAGAAGGTAAGAATATAGTTGTCATGGACGCAGATCTATCTCACCCTTCAGAGCTTATACCAATTATGTTAGATGAACTTATCAACGATAGATGCGATCTAGTCATAGCATCAAGGTATGTTAATGGTGGTTCAACTGTAAACTGGAGTATTAAACGTAAGATAATAAGCAGAGTAGCAAATCTAATGGCTAGAAAGATACTAGGGTTAAGTGTCATGGACGCAGTATCTGGTTTCTTTGCATGCAAAAGGTATATACTTGATGGCATAGAGTTCAATACAAAAGGGTACAAGATACTACTAGAGATACTAGTTAAGACAGATACCAAAGGGATAAGAGTTAAAGAGATACCTTACATATTCATAAATAGAAGCAAGGGAGAGAGCAAGCTAGACTCAAAGGTTGTGATAGAATACCTAAAGTCTTTATGGATGCTATATAGATATGGTAGAAAGAGGAATAATGGTGAAAAGAGAAGATCGCTCTTATTCCTATCTAGGGCAGCAAGGTTCTATACGGTTGGAGCAGTAGGTTTAGTAGTTAACTACTTAGTCTCATCCATGATAAATATCATCTTAGCAAATCCAAGTCTAGCCACACTTATAGGTATAATCATATCTATGACATCTAACTTCATACTTAACAAAGCATGGACATTTGAGGATACAGACTTTACGCTTATGAATACCTTAAAGCAGTATGCATACTATACACTATTAGGCTCTATTGGAGGTGCATTACAGTTTGCATTCGTTTATCTATTCAACCAGATCTTTAACATAAATTATAGTGTAGCATTGTTAAGTGCTATAGCATTAGCATCGGTATGGAACTTCCTATCAAACAAGAGATGGACATTCAAGGATAAGATATGGGGATGAGAACTAATAATTATTGTAATAATGATTTAATTAACAATCTAAATCAAATGATAATCTCTTGCACTAAATGTAGTAGACTTGTACAGTATAGAGAGTATATAGCAAGGAAGAAGATTAAAAGGTTCAAGGACTGGGATTACTGGAGTAAACCTGTTCCAGGATTTGGTGATATTAACGCTAGATTACTAATAATAGGCCTAGCACCCGCAGCGCATGGGGCAAATAGAACAGGAAGGATGTTCACAGGAGACTCATCTGGTTCATGGCTCATCAGAGCATTGTATGATATTGGTTTAGCTAATAGACCTACAAGCATTAGTATTGATGATGGATTAGTACTTAGAGATGTATACATAACAGCAGTATTAAGGTGTGTACCCCCTAGAAACAAGCCTTTAATGCAAGAGATATACAACTGTATAGGTTACTTGAATGAGGAGCTGTCTTTACTTAAGAACGTCAAGGTTATTCTAACACTAGGAAGGATAGCCTTCTATACATATGTTAAGATGATTGATATAGATCTTGAATTCAAGCATGGTAAGCTATACGAACTAGATAATGGTATCATACTGGTAGCATCGTATCATCCAAGCAGGCAGAATACACAGACAAGGAGGCTTACATGGGATTCCTGGATTAGTATATTTAAGAAGATAGAAGAGATATTAAATAAATAGAATAATTTAATTTTAATTTATTTTAGTAATTACTAACCTGTTTAAACTTTACATCATCAAATCTTATGTTCATCTTTGCTAGCATATCTACAAACTCATGCTCGTTCTTGCTTACCAATACATGTAATAAGCCCTTACTTCTGTCATCAGAGCCTAAAAGCATACCATGGTTAGTTAGATACTCCTTAACCCTTGCAACTGTATAAACTACAGGGTTAACTATAGTAACATTTGGGAAGAGCTCCTTTATGCTATCCTCAATGAAGGATAGATGTGTGCTACCAAGTACTATGGTATCTATGCTAGGATCATCCTTTATCTTGATGCATACACGCTCTATAACACCTCTACCTTTATCCTTGCTTGTAAGGAACATTCCATTCTCTACAAATGATATCAATTCGCTAGCATCTATAGCAGTAAATCTACTTCTGCTTATGTAACCCTTAAACATATCATCTAACTCATTACTCTTAACTACTGCCTTACTTGCAAGTATAGCTATGCTCTTACTCTTAGATAGTGTAGATGCCTTATCTATGCAAGGATATGTACCAAATATTAATGCTCTTTTGTTAAGCCTTAGTTCATCAAGCACTAGTAATGATGGTGTTATAGATGCTACTACTATACACTTTGGTTCGTACTCATTGATAAGCATATCTATGCTATTAGCAATTATATTCTTCAACTCCTCTCTGCTCTTTGCTCCATAGGGATGGTTTGCCCTATCTGCAAAGTAAACTATGCTCTCCGTAGGTAGTTCATGTACAAGCATTCTTACAACTGCCAATGAGCCTAAACCAGAATCGAATACAGCTATAGGTTTATACTTGCTCACACTATACTTATTAGTATAAATCAATGCTAATAACCATTTCTGATCTGTATTGTCAATTATTATGCACATATAATGCTAATAATTCCTTAGCAGAGAGTAATTATGACTGACTTTAGTAACAAGTGGGTAAAGAAAGACGATAGAGGAATGAATGAGAAGATCAAGGAGGCATTAAAACCACAAGGCCCATTAAGACCAAGGGTAGAACATGCGATCAATAGAATACAGCTACAGATACAGAAGATAGACTCAATGCTAGCAAAGATGCGTGAAAGGGATGCTATGCTGTTTAGAAGGATAGTTGAGTCAGTAAATAAGCATGATATGGATACTGGTAGAATGCTATCCAATGAGTTAGCAGAGATCAGGAGGCTATCAAAGATAATGAACAATGCTAAGATGGCTCTCGAGCAGGTGCATCTAAGGCTTAGCACTGTTCATGATATAGGCGATCTGGCTGTTGCATTAGCCCCTGCTATAGGGGTTATGAAGAGTGTAAGGCAAGGTATAACAAGGTTCATGCCAGAGGCTGAGGGTGAGATAAATGAGATGACCAATACATTAAGTAATCTCATGGTTGACACTATGCAAGGAGGTAACTTTAACATAGTAAGTGATGTTAGTAGTGAGGAGGTTGATAAGATACTTGCAGAGGCTGCTGCTGTTGCTGAGAAGAGCCTTGCAAGTAAGTTACCATCTGCACCAGCGACTGAAGAGCTACCAAGGTTCTAAGGTTATAAACTACTAACTTCATTTTTAATTTAATTTATTATTTTTAATTTTACATTATTAATTAATTAAGATTAATTAATTAAGCTAAATCAGATACTATCTAACCTTGCAATCACTGCCTTGT
>CAZLZM010000136.1:0-3692 GCA_964563995.1 uncultured Nitrosopumilales archaeon | reverse complement strand
TAAAAATTAGAATATGATAGTAGAAGAGCATCTACGAATATCTTAATATCTAATTAGGTGTGAGCTACCCCGCTTTAAAAGGTGAGGTTTTCGTTCGTTGATAATAGTTACTTGTTGAGGGTTACGATGGGACCAAAGAGGGAATAGCTTGATAATTAGGTATCATACTAGCAGAGATAATACGAGTTTACATCACGTAAAGTATATGTGATAATACCTGATGAGATAGAAGAACAACTTGTTAATGTATTAAGCATAAGTAGTACTTGCTATGAGAAGATATTCGTTAAGACATAACCAAAGTAGTGGATATAGGATCTAAGTAGGAGAAGAGACTCTATGGGCATAGTAAAGCAGTAAAGAAGAAACATAATGTAATGTAATGAGTATAAAGATTAATGATAGATTTTAACTACTAACATGTTTGTTATCTACTATACCACTATTAAATTATCAGTTATTCATTGCTTGAACTAATTAACAATAACAAGTGATTCCAAAGGAGAACTTTATTCCTACTTGAATTATGACTTTATGAATGCTAATACAAGTGATACTCCTAGTACACTAACAGTAAGTAATGGACCAAACATCTCATTCATAACCTCTACATTGAATATGGTTTCATAGAATACCAGAGAGGCTACTGCTAGAGCAGTTGCACTTAATGCATATGAGATACCTTTGAAGTACTTCTTACCCATCAACCTTGAGAATGCAGATCTTAGAAGTACACTATCTAGAGTATCTATGCTTATCATCCCTATGGCAAAGAAACTAGCAAGAATAAAAGCAAACTGTATGCCAAGTGTTGCAGATGTTATTGCTGATAATGTTATAGCAGATATCTGTGTTGCTGTATCAAACCCTAAGCCAAATACCATGCCCACTATTATAGATGTTAGAAATGGATTTACTCTATTGTTAATCTTTGCTATTACCTTTGATGCTATCATGGATGACCAGTTCTTACCATACAACTTCATTGCAACTATATTTAGTATACCAATTGATGCTAATGCTACCATGCCTACTATGCTACCAGCATATGCTATGCTCTCAACCTCTACACTAGTTATGCTACCAACTACAAGTATTATGAATACTATCTCTGCTATAACTGCTATCATATGTCCTATGCTAAAACCTGTACCAATGAACCTTGATTTGGTAGTAGCATTGTGTAGCCTTACAAGGTTATCTATTGCAGTTATGTGATCAGCATCTAGACCATGCCTTAAACCAAGTATTACCATTGCAGGTATAGATGCAAACATCATACTAATCATGCTGCTACTTATCTCCATAGTAGAGATTACCGATAAGTTATAGATTAATATTTAATTATTAAATGCTTACAAATTAAATAGTCGTGTGTTCTATATAATCTAATCCTTTCTCTTTCTTATAATTGATTAACCCTTAATATTTTAAAAAAGAATTAAGTCAGATTATTATTCATAATAATATGGCAGGAACATGTTGTCCTAGCTTCAGTACTGGAGACCCTCTACTTGACTTCTTCTATATACTGTTTAATGGAATCTCTGAGGTACCATTGTTCAGTGCACCATTGAATGGTATACTCATACTTGCTGGTGTATTACTAGCATCATGGAGGGCAGGTGTAATGATGGTAATAGCAGGTTTGATAGGCGCTGGTATGGGATTGCTTTTAGGAGCACCATACGATCTTGTAACATTTGGATTATTCGGCTACAACTCTATCCTTACAGGCATGGCATTTTGGTCAGGTCCATTCGTTAAATCTAATAGTGCAACATTTGTTATATCCATATTCGGTGCAGCATGGACCGCTGTATCATGGATGGCCTTTGCACATGTCATGGGTGATTGGTTTGTACAAGGGGGAGGAGGTTGGGCTATACCAGGTTTCACATCATCATTCATATTCACAACATGGGCTATAATGTTGGCAACGAAGAGATTTGCAAGGGATATATGGCCAGCACCAGCGCATACAGAGCCTATAGTTGCTGCCGTTACAAGTGGGACTAGCATAAGGCAGCTTATGCCTGATAGCAGTAACCCTGCAGCAGAACAGTCTTTCAAGTGGACAGCAAAGGAGTTCATGATAGCAACCCTGAAAGGTGTATCACAGGTAACATTTGTAGAGAACTGGAAGACTGTATATTCTGGGTAGTTGGTCTTACACTAGCATGGGAGCTTCTACCTACTGCTACATTCACTACTGCAGATGGGGTAACCGTATCAAGGCTGTTCACCATATACAACACAATGGGATCCTACATCACCACTATTCCTAGGAGGAGTTATGGCTCTTATAGGATCTGCAATGGGTGCAGCTATAGCCATACTCCAAAAATTACCTACAGCAGAGATAAGGATGGGGTTACATGGATTTAATCAAGTGCTTGTAATGATAGCATTAACAAGTTTTGTACCATTGACATGTTAGAACTTCCTCTACGCTTTACTTGCTACTGCTTCATGCTTATTCATGATTTATTGGAATACTAATTAGGTAGAAATTAATTAGATGATGTTATATGTAGAATTGCTTTAAATCTTAAGGCATCATCATGCATATTTATATTATTAAACATAACAAATACTTCCTTAGCATTAAGGGATTCTACTATCCTCTTTAATCTTTCTAGTTCTTTATCGCTATACTCATAATTATAATTATATGATATCTGATCATTCTTACTTACATTATGGATGCCATGCATTCTAAAGTAAATTAATTCGTCATGCTTTAATAGCATAAACGCAAAAGGATCAACTATATGTATCAAATTAGCTTTATCCAATAGCATAATAGCTTTACTATTATTGCTATCTGTGAACCATGATCTGTGTCTAAACTCTATACCAATTATTAAATCATCTCTCTTAATGCTAGAGAAGAAGGTTAATGCGTTCTCTAAATTCTTATCATTACAATCAAATGAAGGGGGTAGTTGGATAACACATACCCTTGTATTCATTGCTTTACATATCTTAAGTATATTATCCCAACAATCAAAGTTCTCTCTTGTAGGCTTAAGATAACCATAGTTCTCTACATTGTTCTTTGGTCTCTGCTTACCTGCCCTCCTCCATGTTGGACTACTTATTGGATGTGTTATTCCTTGGAAGGCTTTCATACAGAATATGATACTACCTTTAGTCTCATCTACCCATCTTCTTACGGTCTCTTCCTTAGGGAGCTTATAGAATGTGCTGTTTATCTCTACTGTATCAAATATCTTAGCATATTTATTCCATGCTACTGTCTTAGAGCAGCAACCAACGTATATTTTCATGCATTATATGCAAATATACTTAAATTATATTCTTCTTTTAATTACGCTCATAATTGACACTCTTCACGATTAAAGTCTGGAGATTCTCGGTCGGATCATTAGATCACCGTTGCCGGGGTGTGTCAATTCACCCCCTGCTATGAGCATATAGCCCATAGCCCGCTTCATTCATTATATTCATTACTATTATGGTGACTCTCCTAATAGACATTAATATTAAACCATTATTTAAATTTTTGGCAATTCATCCCATGGTTAAAACCATAGGCTTTCTTGTCGAGTTTTTTGTAAGGTATGATTTTTCTTATTAGTATCTAAAGGTTTGTTCTCTAACATTTGCTTAACACCTAAATCCTCTACTATTGCCACATCATATCTATTAGCATAATATCTAGATAA
>CAZLZM010000135.1:0-3716 GCA_964563995.1 uncultured Nitrosopumilales archaeon | reverse complement strand
AAATATAAGATATGTATAATAATATCACTCTAGTAGTTATAGTTATTACATTTTAAAGTGGTAATTTAGAGTGCTGAAATTAAGCAATCGCCATTATAAGATTAAGATATTTTTGTTAAGTATGAACCATCTATACCATAATAAATATAATAAATATATATGATGGTGGGTAATAGTAAACAATCACCTTTTTAATTTTATTTAGAACTCATCTCCAAATTCCATATCTTAAATGATTATTATACATGCTATGTTTACTAGTGCTTTATAGGTTGATGTTGCCTTTCATATCTTATTATGATTCTTCTAAAGCTCTTAAGCCAGCTGAAGAACCTTTCCACTGCGCTCCTCATCCTCTTATACATGTTTATGTTGTATAGTTTGGGTTTTCTACCGTTTCTAGGGTTTACAGGTATGTTTGGCTCTATACCCATTGATAATAGTCTACCTCTTATATCTTCAGTATCGTATGCTGGATCTGCATATAGTTTAGGCTTCTTATCAAGTTCATTAACAAGTTCTACAAGCCTTTTTGAGTCATGTTCATTACATGCTCTATAATAATACTTAGGCATAGAAGAATAATCTACACATGCATGTATCTTTGATCCTTCTTATTTATGCTTAAATCCATCATATCCTATCAATTCTCCCCTTTTTTAGCCTCAACTGTTGAGCTATCAACTGCAACTCTATCACATCTCCTCATAGATGCTATGGTCTTGAATATTCTATTCCATACACCCATAAGTTGCCACTTCTTAAGCCTCTTCCAAGCAGTCTTATATGAGCCATAGCATACAGGCATACCCATCCATTCATCGGCAGCCTGTAACTAGGACGTATAGTATACCGTTCAAAACCATCCTATCATCAGCCCTAGGCCTACCAACCCTAGGAGGAAGAAGAGGCTTAACAACAACCTCCCACTCCTCATCACTAAGCTCCCTAAACTCCATACCATAAACTATGCAAGATAAAAGCTTAAATAGTTTGGAGATGGATTCAAAAATAATATAGAACAAAATTGATTTACTTGCTACTACTGCTAGACCTATTGTTGCTTATTTACTTTTGCTCTTCTATACGAGTGAGTAAATGAGGAGTCGTATACCTTAGAGTACTCATAACTCTTAGGTTTTACAACATCTCCTACTATTATAATCGCTGTCTTGTTTATCCTAGACTCCTTCACTTTCTCAACTATATCATGTAAGGTACCAACTATTACCTTCTCATCACTCCATGTAGCTCTGTAAACTACTGCAACAGGTGTATTTACATCATACCCTATAGATAATAACTCTTTAACTATATGATCTAATAGATTAATACTCAGATAAAATGCCATCGTACATTTATGCTTCGCTAACTCTCTAATACTCTCCCTTGCTGGTACAGGTGTTCTTAACTCTGCTCTAGTAATGATCACACTCTGCGTAACACTTGGTAGTGTAAGTTCTATCTTTAGCCTAGCAGCACTAGCAAATAATGCACTTACTCCAGGTACTATTTCGCATTCTATACCCTCTTGCTCTAGATAGTCTATCTGCTCCTTTATCGCACTATACAATGATGGATCACCGTCATGTAATCTTACTGTTACCTTACCTTCCTTAGCATTGGATTTAAGTACCTCTGATATCTCAAGCCTATCCATAGATGATGCGTCGTAAAGCAATGCACCAGTCTTTGCATACTTGAGTATATCTGGATTAATTAGTGAGCCAGAGTAGATTATTACATCAGCACTCTCCAATAACCTCTTTGCTTTCAATGTTATCAACTCTGGATCCCCTGGACCAGCTCCAATAAAGTATACCTTAGCAGTATTCCTTTTAGTATAATTACTAACATTGTTAAGCATGATCACGTTTTACCACCATGATAGAGAAGTACTTACTTATGCTACTTGTATCTACATCCTTTAACTTTGTAATGTTTATCACCTCTTGCTCACTTGATATATCCTGAGCAATAGCAATATATGAATCATCTGGCATATGCTCTCTAAGTATCCTTATAACATCGTTAAAGTATCTGCCATCCTTAAGGAATACTATAGTATCACATACGCTTACTACACTCCGAACCCTTTCAAGGTCGTAGCATGCTGGTACTATAGCCATTACTTGCTCACCTTCAACCAAGTTAATCTTTGCCTTTGATGCGAATGATGTGAACGATGTAATTCCTGGTACTATATCAATATCTATACTTCTATAATACTTTTTAAACTCTTTATGCAAGTAAGAGAAGGTGCTATAAAGGGAAGGGTCCCCAACACATAGATAAACAGTTAACCTTCCTTTCATACACTCATTTGCTATTACATCTGCATTGCTCTTCCAGATATGTTTAAGCATATCCTTATCCTTTAGCATAGGAAAGACCAGCTCCCTAATCTCTGGTTTAACTGCTCTCTGTTCTATTATTGGCTTAACTATACTCAAGGCTATGCTCTCTTTGCCTGCCCTTGAAGTAGGAGCAAATATTACATCAGCACTCTCCAATAACCTCTTTGCTTTCAATGTTATCAACTCTGGATCCCCTGGACCACAACCTATACAGTATAACTTGTATCTGTCCTTACTCTCTTGCATGGGATAAGTCATAGGATGAATTTATAATATTTAATGTTTAATTGTTACTGATCTACTCTACTTCTCTGCTACTATTATAAGTACTGGATTTCTAGCAGTAAGCATCGTACCCATGCTAACTTTCTTACCCTTTGATACTGTAACTTGTGTAACCTCAACATAACTTAGCATCAAGGCATTTAGGGCTCTTAGTGCTTCATACATGCTCTCTATTACTATCGTGTCTATAACCATTCTACCTTTGTTCTTTAGCTTATTGTATGCTAAACTTACAACATCGTGCATATAACCTCCAGAGCCACCTATGAATATTACATCAGCAAACTCATTGGGTATAGTACTCATTACATCTATGGCATCACCATGTATTACCTCTACATTGATAAGATCGAATCTCCTAACATTCTCTTGCGTTAGCATTACTGCTACAGCATCCTTATCTATTGCATAAACCTTACCACTCTTACCTACTTGTAATGCAGCCTCTACTGTTATGCTACCAGAACCAGAGCCTATATCTATTACTGTAAACCCTTCCTTTAGTCTAGCCTTGCTTATTGCTATAGCCCTAATCTCTTCCTTTGTTATTGGTACCTTCTCATCTCTAATGAATAACTCATCTGGTATCCCAGGGGTTTTGTAATTCCATAGCATACCCTTACATTTATCAGAATCAATTCTTATCTTTTTAGTTTGTAAATATCTATTAATTAGTTATCTGTACCAAGTCGTTCCTGATAGACATAAGTATTGTATAGTATCCATACAGTTAGGAACATGAAAACGTACGCACCCATACCAGTAGTTACTAACTTCCTATGCTCACTTATAGGCATTCTCTTACCAAATGCTATTCTAGCTATTATGTATGTTATGAAGTATAGGAGGAAGCCTATTCCTATACCCCTGAATGCTTGGGGATTATTGCTTAAGAAGCCTAGAGCACCAGATATTATACCTGCTAGTACAGCAAATCCTATCCTAATCCAGAATATCTTATCTGCTATGCTCAATACATTAATTACTCTCTACTGGTTAATTTCTTTCTTTCTATAAATAAATTAACTATCTGTCAATTAATGGATATGTGAGCATTTAAATCTTAGAGTATTA
>CAZLZM010000134.1:0-3749 GCA_964563995.1 uncultured Nitrosopumilales archaeon | reverse complement strand
AAAATCTCTTAATTATCTCATACCCATATACACCACTAACCTCTGGATGGAATTGAACTCCAAATATTCTCTTGTTAGTATGCATAATAACTTCATTCTTGCATGTATTAGAGAATGCTATACTTACAAAGTTCCTTGGTAACCTTGCTACTTCATACAAATGACTCTCATATACATCTATTATACCTTTATCTACTATAGGAGTATCGCATGTAACATACACATGATTAATGCCTGTAACCCTTTCACGCATCCTTATTATTGTACCATTTAGCGCAAGCACCATTATCTCTAATCCATAGCATATACCTAATAATGGTATATTATGCTTATATGCACTCTTAACTATATCCATGTTTACAATGTTCATAAACCTATCATTACTCTTTCGTCCAGAGAGTATTATTGCATCATAACCAACTAACTCATTATTATCATCATAACCTATATTAAGTTCATTATACCTCTTAACCTCATAGTTTATTCCTAATCTATTCAAGCATGATAATAGATCCACTATAAATGAGGATCCATTATCTATTACAAGGATCATATCATATCTTTACTTTGGGATATTAGGCAAACAACTTCATCAAGAGTATTTTAGGCATTTAACCACTTAACTTTACACTCACATAATGCAGCTCTGGTATACCATCTACTACCTTAATGAAACCAATGTTAACCACATCCCCCTGTTCCTCCCAGATTATAACCCTTCTACCTTCCATGGATGATATGAAAGAGTCTAACTCTCCCTTTACACCTTCAAAGTCATCCTGAGTTGAGTATACCATCTCTTTCTCCTTGAATGTTAAGGGTACATTTATGCTTGTAGGCTTTGCAATAGATATACCTTTATCCTGTAGTATCTGCATTATGTTATTTAGCTTTGTCTGCTTATCTACACCAGTCTGATTCCTTAACCCTGATAACTTTAGTAGATATGCATTAAATGCATTCACAGGTGTATCCCCTAGCCCAACGTAGTAGTCTCCTGTGAATGTAGCACCAACAACTGCTACCTTACCTAACTGGGCAACTACACCCTCTGATCCAGCAGTGTATATTGGTATGAAGTAAACATCCTGCTCGCCTATCCTATAGAGTATATTATCACCTATCCTTGGGTTCCTAAGCAGAGTTCTTAATGTAGCAAAGTCAGGATCTCTGTCCAATGCTTGTTGTACAGCTGTAGGCCCTAGTAATTGTATATTGGAGCCTATGGGTACTTGGTAGAATATGAGTTCTCCATCGTTAGGATAGTCATTCCTAACTATTATGTATCCTGCTAGGTTCCTACCTGCAGCACCTCTTAACTCTAAGGATAGTAGTCCTATATACTCAATATGGTTTATGTTTGGTGGCTTTGCAAATATATAGTAAGGTTCAAGGTTAGCAGGTATCTCATAGAACTCCCTAGCAGTTATGAATGTTGTTGTATCTGTAACATGGTAGAAGTTATACATCTGTACCCTCCATATGAAGAGCTCTGGGGGATACCTTAACTGATTTGTAAGCCATGATGGTACTTCTCTGCTTATGTTAGTAGTATCGTTGTACTGTTGCAGGAAGATGTTGGTAAAGAAATCATCCCCTCTGACTATTATGTTAACTGTACCATTGTAGATATCTATCAGAGCATAGCCCACTAGCCTATACAATGGGTTACCAACACTCCATGGTACATTATCTGTATTAAGCCTAACTATTAAAGGCATTAACCAGTATGTATTCTGCCCATCAGTTACAGGTATAACATCAACCTTATTTGCACCAAAGTTATAGTTAAAGTATGGGTATAGCAGGTTCATTCTATCGTGTATATCCCTATACCTTAACACATGTATAGCCTTATCTGGGTATGATAATAGGAAGTTAGACTCAAAGAGCCATGTAAGAGGAGGACTTATAGTTATACCTCCTTTACCAGAGTAGAAGTGTCCTTCAACTTCATCACTACTCTGTCTATCAGCAAGGAAGGCTGCCCATGTACTCTCAAATAACCTACCCTCACCATAGTATATCTTCCTTTGTGTGAAGAACTTGCTACTATCCTCCTCGTTACCATTATGTGCATTAAGCATAAGGAAGCCATTTGGTACATGGGTATATACAAAGTGCTCAGCAAACCATCTGTTTTCTATCTGTATAACCTCTGGTAACTTTGGTGTCATTGCGGCAGTCCAGTAGAGTGTATCGTTGAACCTTACTATATCTGAGTCAGCAAAGTCAACATATGGTATGAGTCCTATTGCAGGCTTTAACTTTGCGAATGCAGCGGTCCAATCCCATATCCTTATCTTGCTCAATAGATCAAGATGTTGCATAGTGTAAGATTGTATTCTAGTTGGTGCAACAGATAGCAATTTAACATCGTATGAGTACTCTTTAACCTTATCAAGCTCTGCTATATACCTATTTACTGCAATCTGTTGTGCAGTATAAGGTCCTAACCACTCTATCTTTCTAGCATCAGCTATGCTATTATTTATAGCCATTATAACCCCTACTATAACAGCTATGGATACTATGGTTAGTATTCTAACGTAAAGATTGCTTCTAGATGGTAATATTATTAACCTTGATCTCCTTCTATCTATTATTGACCAGGTTATAAAGGCTATACCCACAAGTATCGTACCTATTATGGCATACTTTGTATTGTAATCTATCCTTGATACGAAGAACATATTAAATGCTGACCAGAATAGCCCTATCCCTATTATCATCTCAATAACAGATATATAGAATAGATATCTAGTCCTTCTCTCAAGCACATCTTGTACATAAGCCATAACAGTACTTGCTATATGATGTAGACCAACATAGAGTATTAGCCTTATGCCTATAACAGAAAGCAAAGGAGGTATGAGTAATGTTAATGCTGGTATCATAGGTATAACTAGATTCTCTGCTATGCTAGGATCTGGTGATGTTATGAATGGCAATAAGAATATATTCAATACAGATGATAAGCCTATATCGTTTCCATCTAGCATGTATGCTAAAGTTAAACCAAACATAACATTGGTGAACAATGGTGCAAGTAAGAAGACCTTGGTTACCTGCCATACTACGAAGTTGATCTTGCTTAACTTGAAATCTTGATATCTTATAAGTTCATTGGAACCCCTTATGTAAGATATTATGAATAATGTAATCCACCATACCAGTGATCTCCTGTTTCTTATATCTACTCTAACTAGTGCTATTGCAGCAAGTATAAGCCCACTTATAAAAGAGTAATACAAAGGTTTTGTGTAAAGCTTACCAAACTCCTCTATATTCATAAGGATAGTTACGCTCTGATTACCTATTATAGAGAACAATATTATGCCTATAAGTGCTAACAAGCCTACTTTAATGTAGTAAGATATATCACGCTCAGGCTTATCTCTATTTACTCTTCTCCACAACTTAACTAGTATAGGATAAAAACCTAACTTATATTTTATGTTGCTCATTATTTTAGTAAGAGTAACGCCAAGGCCCTTAAGGCTACAGTCAAAATTGGTGATAAGACAATTTTAATCCTGTTCTAGAAATTAAAAATTATTTCTTATTACAATAATAATTATAAGGCGATTGGCTAATATTAATCACCAATTCTATACTACTGTAACTATATCATCTTAATCTAATAAACAAAATAATATTTGGATAATTCTTAGCCTAAATATCAAAATATATAAGGATACTCTAGTTATGTTAGTTATTACAAGAATTAACTTAGCTAATAAACCATC
>CAZLZM010000133.1:0-3750 GCA_964563995.1 uncultured Nitrosopumilales archaeon | reverse complement strand
GAGCTTAATGCATCAGATGAGAGAGGAATAAACATGGTTAGAGAGAAGGTTAAGATGTTCACACGGTATACTAGCATAGCAGATATACCATTCAAGATAGTTATATTAGATGAAGCAGACGAGATGACCCCTGATGCCCAAACAGCGTTAAGGAGGATAATTGAGGATAGTGCAACAACCACAAGGTTCATACTCATATGCAACTACATATCTCAGATAATAGAGCCTATACAGAGTAGATGTGTTATATTCAGGTTCAAGAGCATAAGTAAGGAGGATGTTATTAACCATCTAGCAAAGATATGTGTAAATGAGAAGGTAAAGTATAGTATTGATGCCTTGGAGATCATATACGATTACTCTAATGGTGATTTAAGGCATGCAATAAACATACTCCAAGCAGCAGCAAGCTTTGGTATAGTTAATGGCAATACTGTTAAATCTGCTCTAGGAGTATCACATAAGGCAAAGGTCTCAGAGATAGCAGAGTTGGCATTATCTGGTAAGTTCAACGAGGCAAGGCTTAAGATGTTAGAACTTCTTAGGGTCTATGGGTTATCTGAAGATGATCTCATGAAGTTCTTAAGTGAGGCAATTATGAGTAAGAGTGGTAATAATGGTGATATAGTAAGGATTCTAGCAGAGTATGACTATAGGCTTGCTGTTGGTGCTCATCCAGAGATACAGTTAACTGCATTACTTGCAGAGCTTGCAAGGATAGGTAGTGGTAAGGACAGAGGCATCAAGTAATAAGTGGTATTAGTAACAGTAGCACTGTGTGCTATGTTAACTTTTGTAACATCAAATAGAGCAAAGTTCACAGAGGTTAGTAAGATACTTGCAGAGCATGGCATAGAGGTTAAACATGCAAATATAGCCTTGATTGAGTTACAGCATGAAGATATAGAGTATATAGCAAAGGTAAAGGCAAGAGAGGCATACAATGTATTGAGCAATGGTAATAATAGTGGTGATGGTGAGCTGGAGGTTTTAGTGGAGGATGATGCACTTGTAATAGATGCACTTAATGGTTTCCCTAGTATATATGCATCTTATGTATTTAAGAGCATAGGTAATGAGGGTATATTAAAGCTCCTTGAAGGAGTAAGTAATAGAGTTGCAGAGTTTTTATCCGTTATAGCATACTTTAATAAATGTTACAATGAACCATTAACGTTTATAGGCAGAGTTAGTGGTAGGATAGCATATAGTATAAGGCATAGTGTAAAGGGTTTAGCATGGGGTTATGATCCAATATTCATACCTGATGGATATGATATGACATATGCAGAACTTTACGATCTGAACTTAAAGTGTAGCGTATCGCATAGAAGGATTGCTTTAGATAATTTTGCTTATTGGTACAAGCATAAAGACAATAACAACAGTAGTAGAGTAGCAAAGCAATATAAGCAATAATTAATGGATTATAGGATCTATATACCTTCTAGTATTTTGCAGTACAGCAACCCTTGATTGTATGCTATAATCGTATAATGTATATTCATCTAGCCAATACTCAATGGCCTCTGTAAACTCCAAGACCTCATCCATACTTAGCATCTCATCAGCACTAAGCCTATTTATAGAGTTACCTACATGCATATAAGACTTCACCTCTATGAAGTGAGGATCTCCTACCCTTATTATATCAGCAAAATCCTTTGCTAATGCTAATGAGTAGTTGTAACTCCTCATTAGAGTTATCCTAACAACTGTTCTAGTATTAACCTTACTTAAGAACCTTAAACTCTCTAACCATCTATCCCATGCATCCCTTAATCTAGGTCTATTTATAATGTAGAATAGTATCTTGTTAGGTGCATTTGTAGATAGGTATAACTGGGTAGGCAATGCATCCTCCTGCTCAAGTCTGTAAAGCATCTCAGGCTCTTGGCCATTGGTTACAAGGAATATAGATCTGGTATTCTTTAAACCCTTAAGGTACTTTATAAGTTCTGGTAACCTAGGATACATAGTAGGCTCTCCAGATAATGAGATAGCATAGTGTGTAGGCATTAAAGCCTCGTTTAACTTCGCCTTATCAGCCTTTTGGTTACCAAAGTATCCGCTCATCAATCTATACCTCTCAGCAAGCAGGTTCTCAACTATATCCTTTGGATCATCAACAGCATGCTCCGGCATCTCTATATGCTCATAGAACTCCATTGGTCTCCAGCAGTATATGCACCTATTCTCACAATACATACCTGCTGGTGAGAACTCCATGCATCTATGTGTATCTATACCATAGAACTTGTGCTTATAACATGAACCCTCGTTAAGGAATGACTTCTTTGTCCAATGGCAGAGTTCTACTGTGGAGTGATTATATACTCCATACTTTGCCTTAGTTAACTGTTCCCTTATCCTTGGTTTTATCTGTATCAACTCATTTACATTGCTAGCATAGTATTCATCAGAGCAGCTCATTATACTCTATACTTGTTTCTTATTGCATATTAACCTTTTTTGCTAGCATCATATATTAATCAAAATGAAATTAAATATAACAGTATATCAAGTCTAATCATGTGGAGATTATTTAAACACAATGAGAGAAGGGACAGCAGTATTAAGCAAGGTATAACTTCCAGACCATTGTTACACTTTACACTAATGCTCGAACCTATGGTAGCATCATGTGTATGTTCAAGTAATCTTATCTATGCATCAACTTTGCAAGGCAATATATATGCAATTGATCATACAAAGACAAGGATATCATGGGTTCATAGATGCCATATGCCTATAGTATCTACCCCAGCAGTTAGCGATAACATGATTACGATAGCAACCTTTAACTCATGGTTCTATGATGTAGATGGTAACAACAGCAAGGATAGCAATTCTATATTTGCTTTAGATCCATGTACAGGTAACATGCTATGGGAGTTCAAGGTTTGTGGAGATGTATTCTCATCCCCTTGCATAGTTGATGGTATTGTAGTATTAGGCTCATTAGATAACTGTATATATGCTATCGATAAAAATGGTTCGTTACTATGGCAGTATAGCACAGATGGAGAGGTATGGTGCTCTCCAGCATACGATAGTATAGAGAAGAGTATGATAATAGGTTCAGATGATAACAACTTGTACTCAATTGAGTTGACTACTGGTAATCTAGTATGGAGGCAGAGGCTTAATGGTAAAGTTAGATCATCTACAGCATGCATAACAGACGAGCATATATTCATAGGCACTTACTCTGGCTATATATACTGTTTAAGAAGAAGTGATGGTAGCATAGTATGGTATAAGGCTATAGATGCACCTATACTATCGTCTCCAGCATACTCCTATACCAATAAGATGGTGTACTTTGGGTCTTCAGATAATAATGTTTATGCTATACACCAAAATGGTAGCATAGCATGGAGGTTCAAGACCTACGACAAGGTATGGTCATCCTCATCCATAGTAGAGGATAGCAATACTCTCTTCATCTGCTCCTTGGACTCTAGGATATACTCCATAGATATGCTAAAAGGTACATTGAATTGGTTATTCCCTACCATGGGACCTATAGATGCTTCTCCATGCTTAGCTTACTCAAAGATGTTCATAGGCTCAAGGGATGGTATATTGTATGTATTCTCTAATGCTCCAGATTATATACAATAATAATAAAATCTATACTAAAGAGGTTTGTTTATATACTGTAATTGTAATTATATATGTGGGTGCCCAGAAAACCTAGAACTTTAGTTCTGGGATTAATGGGTGGGGTTCTGAACTATGTAGTCT
>CAZLZM010000132.1:0-3761 GCA_964563995.1 uncultured Nitrosopumilales archaeon | reverse complement strand
GAGGATGCTTTACCATTACTTATAGATGCAATTAAGAGTATTGTTAGTAGTAACAAATGGATTAGTAACAGCACTCCCACTAGACAGCAGTAATAGTAGTAATCATTAACTTAAAATGATGATCAAAACCTTATATTTTGATGAGGTGATTGTATGGAGAAGTTTGACGCTGTAATAGTGGGAGGAGGTTCAGCTGGTTTAGCAGCATTAAATGAATTATCCAAACTTGGTGTACAAACAGTCCTACTAGAGTCTGGTAAACCAATAGGTAGCAAGAATATAACTGGAGGTATATTGTACTCAAAGAACTATCCTAATACTAAAGTATACAATGTTGAGGATATATACGAAAACTTCCTTACAGATGCCCCAGTAGAGAGGAGGATAGTTAAGTACTACCTTAATGCTGTATCAAGGCATAAATCCTATACCATAGATCTAACAGAGGCTCATAACTATAGAACAAACTTTGCTTACTCGGTACTAATGGCTAAGCTTAACAAGTGGTTTGCTGGGATGGCAGATGAACAGGCATCAAAGATGGGTGGGGGTATAGTAGATGGTGTACATGTTAGGGATATATTATGGCATGAGGATGGTAATGGTAATACTACAAGCATTATAGTAACTGATGAGTTGGAGGAGTTTGAGGCTAAAGCAATAATCGCTGCAGATGGTGTTAACTCCGAGGTTGCATTAATAGCAGGAGCAAGGGGTAAGTTTGAGCCAGAAGCACTATATCAAGGTGTTAAATGTATAGTTAGGTTACCAGAGGATATAATAGATGAGAGGTTCGATGTTAGCAATGGTGAAGGGGTAGCACATTTATTTGCTGGTGATATATCAAGGGGACACAATGGAGGAGGCTTCTTATATACAAATAAGGATACTCTCTCAGTAGGTTTGGTGTACCATTTAGATTCACTTATAAAGAGTCCAGTTGAACCTTATGAACTTCTTAACGAGTTCCTTACTAGACCAGTGATAACTAACTATATATACGATGAGGTTCCAATGCCCAAAGAGATTGATAGAAGTCTACCAAAGGAGGAGCAGTTAAGGATAAGATCTGGCTTGAGCAAGTTACTTAAGCAGTATGAGGAGTTAAGGTACACATACTACTCAAAGAGTGCTAGAGAAGCAGTATTAAAGCAAGGTCTTTACAGTAGTGAGGAGGAGTTAAGATCAAGGTTAATAGAGGTTAGAACTAGGTTAGAGAAGGAGTATGGGGTATCATTCGTTAACAATTACGTAGAGTTGGAGTACTCATGTAAACTTGTACCAGATGGTAAGAGGGCTATCATGAGCAAGCCTTACAAGCATAACGTACTCTTCATAGGTGATGCTGCTGGGAAAGGCATATTCATAGGTACAAGGATAGAGGGCATAAACATAGGTATAGATGACGCTGCGAGAGCTGCAAGGGCAGTAGCAAGGGCGAAGGAGAGAAATAACTTCTCTGAGGAGTACATGGGCAGATACTATGCACAGCTAATTAATGAGAGCCCATATACCAATGATGTTAAGAACATAGACTTTGAGTACATGAAGATATTCGTTAGGGCATGCAAGAACATACCTACAGATCCATTCCCATTGTTCCTAAAGTTAGCATTCATGTTATTACAGAAGACAGCTGTACAAGAGTTAGCTGCTGCTATAGCAAGGATGCTTGATCAGAGAACTCTGTTTAGGATAATTGAGAGTAATGAAGCTTATGTTAAGATACCAATGGAGATAGCAGAGAGGATAGGCAAAGAAGTTAAAGCTAGTGCAAGTATAAAGCCTTTAAGTATAGATGAGAGGATAGCAAGATTAAAGATAAATGAAGACCCTAAGCCACATATAAGGATAATAGATAGCAACAGCAAGTTCATAAAGGCAATGGTTCATCTATGCCCAACAAAGTGTTATATTATGGAGATTGTAGATAAGAGTAGCTTAAGATCAAGTGTTATATTACAGCATGAAGGATGCATAGAGTGTGGTACATGTGCAAAGGAGACTGAATGGAGGCATACGAGAGGAGAGAAAGGAGTAGTATATGAGTATGGGTAGCATTTAAATAATTTATCATTAATAACTTCTCCTAATTTGAGTATAAGGGATATACTAAAGGCTTTGGTAGAGAATAAGATAAGCATAGACCATGCTGAGAGGTTACTATCATTGCATAAGGTAGAGTATATTGAGAACCTTGCAAGGCTTGATGTTAACAGAGAGTTAAGGAGAGGAGTACCAGAAGTTATATACGCTGAGGGTAAAGAGTATGATGATCTATTAAGCATAGTAAGAGTAGCACTGGATAGCAAGAATAAGGTTATAATAAGCAGAGTAAAGAAAGAGTACATAGACTCATTTGTTAAGGAGTTATCATGCTATGCAAGTAATCTTAAGGTTAGTAAGAAGGGTAGGATAATAGTAGCATACAAGAGTAATGATGATAGTGCTAGTAATGCAGTAAAAGGTAAAGGTACCGTAGGTATAATAACTGCAGGTACATCAGATATAGGTGTAGCTGAAGAGGTTAGACTAGTTGCAGAGGCTATGGGTTGTAATACAATAACAAGTTACGATGCAGGGGTTGCTGGTATACATAGGTTATTCCCCATACTAAAGGATATGATTGCTAAGGGTGTTGATGTTATAGTTGTAGTTGCTGGTATGGAGGGTACATTACCATCAGTGGTTGCATCCCTTGTAGATGTTCCAGTTATAGGAGTACCAACATCCATAGGTTATGGATTAGGTGCAAATGGTATAGGTGCATTAACATCCATGCTTCAGAGTTGTACACTAGGGTTAGCAGTAGTGAACATAGATAATGGTGTTGGTGCTGGAGCATTTGCAGCTATGATAGCAAATAGAGTTGCAAGGTATAAGAATGAATAATGATATAAATAATTATAAATTAATAAAATTAAATAATATCATTAAATAATTCAGATCAGACTTTTAATAACCTAGCTTCAAGCATCTGTTGTACCAATGTAACCACCTCTCTCTCTAGTTCTATCCTAGGTATCTTAAGTTTTGCACTAAACTCATCTATTATCTGATTTATACTCTTACTACCATCACACATATTCCAAAAGTCTAGGAGTGCATCATTTATCATGAACCCTTGCCCTTGTTCATTTATTAAAACTAGAGAGCCATCTTCTTGTCTAGTAAACGTTCCTTGCTTTAATGGTTTAGATTTCTCGAGGTCTATTGTAAATCTTAGACTAGTTGCTCTAGAACCATATATCATTGCCTTAGCCTCTTGGCTCATACGCTCTGGGCTCCATGGTGGATCCCATACTATCTCAACGTTAACATTACCTATACCCTCAACCTTACTTAAGGCATTCTTAACATCCCTTACTAGTGTATTATGTAAAGGACATCCTGGAGTTGTCATAGTCATCCTTATATTCACATTGTTCTTGTCATCTATATCTATACCATATATAAGGCCTAGGTCTACTATACTCAATGGTATCTCTGGGTCCATACACTGTTTCAATGCATTAAGTACTTTCTGTTCTGTAACCTTTACCATACTATCTCACTTATTAGTTACCATCACTTATTTATATTATTAATTTTTACTATATTACACATTTAATTTATGCTACAGCATATAATATAATTAATAGTATGGTAGCCCGGCCCTCTGTCGGTTCCTGAGTACGGCTCTCATCGGTCTCTTACATTAACAAACTATAGGAAGAATGACTAATTAACCTTTGCTATCAAGGAAGCAATCCTTATATATA
>CAZLZM010000131.1:0-3808 GCA_964563995.1 uncultured Nitrosopumilales archaeon | reverse complement strand
TTTTTGCCCTATTCACATTATGCTTGTTATTAAATAATTATTGATTACAATAAATTTATTCCCTTTAAATAGTAAATGATATAAAGGTCTTTCCATAATTAAGTATATGGCAAAGACAGAGAGGTTCACAGGCTTAAATGTGGATCTTGAGAGGTTAGCAACTAGGGTACAACTTTACCTACAAGATAATGGTTTTGAGGTTGCTTACTCAAAGGACCCAACAGAACCTGCATCATGGTTCTTCATACAGGCTAGGAAGGTGAGTGCTTTAAGAACTGTAGCAGGTGCAAGGAGGAGTACTGATATAATAATAAAGGGTAGACCTGATGACTTTGAGGTTACCATTGGTACAGGAGAGTGGGGTAAGAATATGCTAACCACTGCACCACTGTTCATAGTTCCTATAGTGGGTATAACAGCTACCTTGGTTAAGTTATATACAGGCAAGAGTTTTGAGTCGAATCTTTGGAATTATATAAAGGACCAGATAAGGTTCTTAAGCAACAGTATCGTTAGTGTTGAGAGCAAGGATAGGTCTGATAAGAGGGTGTACGATTGTGATTATGTAGAAGGCTATCCTGGATTCAATGAGCATATACTTGGAGGCAAGCTTATACTTGAGAGGAGTAGGAATGGTAATAATAGTATAATATTCACATCTAATAAAGGTAATATAACGATTAATGCAAGTGATATAGAGCAAGCACAGATAATTGCTAGAAGGAAGGGATTGCATGAGCATGATCTAATGATACAGTTGGTTGTGAAGAAGAATGGTAATATAATAAAACCAGTATTTAATATAAGTGATGATATAATAGCTGGTGTACTTGCAGGAATAAATGAATTGGTCAGTGAGGATAAGACCCTGAGGAGTGTAGGACATACTAGTGTTATAACAGATGTTAAGTACTGTATAAAGTGTGGTATTCAGATACCAAAGAGTGCTAGGTTCTGTTATCAGTGTGGTTCATCACAGGAATGATTATTGATCTATTAGTCATGGGTTAACATGGATACAATATCATCAAATTTATTTAATTATTTTTATCAAACAAAAATACTAAAATAAATGGTAAAAATCTTATAATAATTCGTTAATCAAAATATTCTATTCAGTACTAAATGAGTGTCCACATGCACATGTTCTTACCACGTTTGGATTGTTTATCTTAAAACCTGCACCCATTAGGCTCTCTACATAATCTATCTCACTACCCTTTAGATAATTCGAGCTGTAAGAGTCTATCAACATCTTTACCCCATGCTCCTCTATTACTATATCATCCTCTGAAGCCTTCTCCTCAAATCCCATGCCATAAGATAAACCTGCACATCCTCCACCAGCAACGTATACTCTTAAGTATAGATCATCTCTACCTTCCTGCTTCATGAATTCCTTAACCTTCTCTGCTGCCTTTGGGGTTAGTGTTATCAACTTCTGTACACTCTTTTCCATGATCTTAATTATAGTTGATACAATATAATAAGTTTTACTAAATATGAATCACTTCAGTAAGGTCAGATTTATATTTGCTACCTGTATTAATAATGGTATGAACCTAAGAAGTAAGTCCATTGCAGTGCTATTACCATTAGAAAAGATCGAAGAACAATTAACAAGCCTAGGGTTTATACTAGAAGATGAGGCTACTGTAGTGAGTGATGGCAGGTTCTGGAGAAGGATGCTGTTTACTAAGGGTTATGAGCGTGTAAGTGTATCTGAAGAGATAGGATATGCCTATCCTAAGGATCCAGTGATAAGTATCTATGCAACAGAGGAGACAATAAGCAAGATAAGCGAGGTGCTAAAATGATCTATGGCAATATATGAATGTGATGAACAACAGTTCATAGAGAATATAGCAAGGTTATTGAGATCCAAGGTAAGCGAGAAGATAGTAGTTAACAGAAGGGTTACGCTTCATGATGATCATAGGTATGGTTTATCGATACTACCAGAGCAAGAGTTTATCAAGTACTCAAGTATATGTGAGAGGAAGGGCTTAAAGAAGAGCGTATATGCTAAAGTACCATTCATAGATGAGTTCCATAACAAGTTCTATGATGCCAATGAGGTACTACACTCAGCGAGCAATCTTAGCACTCCAAGACTATCTATACCATACTACAAGGTTGAGTACTCATTCTCTATCTGGGGGAATTCATACATATACACATTCGATGTATTATTTGAGCCTAGTATAAGAATAGGTAAGAGAAGGATCCCTAAAGAGGGCAAACACTTAAAATACGACTCCATGCTTATTCATATACTTAGTCTTAACCAGCCTAATGAGAGGATGCTTGAGATAAACCTTCCAAAGGAGATAGTAGTATTAGATGTAAAGAGAATGCTAAGGGTTGTAGGTTCCAATAATTAGTTATCTATGAAGAATTAGATAAATAACAAAAATTAATTAATAAAAAATAAAATAATAATAAAAATTGAATTAAAAATACTCGTTTAATGATGTCCGTGTGGTGGGGGTTGCGCACTCTTTGCTAACTCTGGGTTGTATGTGCCTGCTGCCTTCTCATGGTACTCTAAGTTAGACTGATCAACCTTTATTGCCTGTGGGGGGCATACTGATACACAAGCCATGCACCATATACAATCATGCTCCCTTATTGGATCAGCCTTATCTGTATGATCCTTCCTTCGATCCTTCGTAGTCTCACCGTTTCCTCCAGGGTACTTCCAAGCTTCAACTGCTGGGACATCGTTAGCAGTTCTATACCACTCATATACTTGTACTGGGCATGCCTCTATGCAAGCACCATCAGCATAGCATGCATCCCAATCTACAGCTACCATGGTTCCATGTACTCCTACAGGTACTATCTCTTCTCCTCTAGCAGCAAAATCATGCTTTGCCTCTTCATTCTCTGCACAATCCTTCAATCTTCCAGGACCCCAGACGAAGTGGAAGTGTTCTCCATCCCTGTTCATATGCTTACCTATCACTTGTAGTCCCTTTGGAAAGTCTGGATCTATAGGCATCTTTACTTACCTCATTACTCTTATACTGTAATGTTATATAAATGATATTGCTTATCAATATATTATGCTAACTAAATAACTTAGAAAAAGTTCATATTACAATCTGAGTAAAAATACATGTATATAATAAGCATGAACATATACAAGTATAGAGTGTATAGGAGTCCTAACATAGGAATATTCATAAGAGCAAATGATAATTATCTGTTCATACCTAAGGGTTTTGCTCAGAGTAAGGCTGAGAGGCTTGAAGAGTTCCTAGGAGTGAAGAGTGTAAGGGTATCAGTTGCACATACAAGGCTACTTGGTCCCTTGATGGTAGTAAATAATAAGGGTATCTTACTTGCTAGGATAGCAGAGGATCATGAGGTTGAGAATATAAGGGAAGCCACAAAATTGAATGTAACTAGGCTTAACTCGAAGTTCACAGCAATAGGTAACCTTATAGCAGTTAACGATAGAACAGCAATAGTATCACCATTGCTTAAAGAATTATCAGAGGATATAAGCAGTGCATTGGATGTGGATGTTGTTGTTATGAGCATAGCATCATACAACCAAGTTGGTGCGTTGATAACATGTACTAATAATGGGGCAGTGATACACCCAAAGGCTAGTGATGAGGATATAAGTAGAGTAAGAGATGCACTAGAGGTAGATGTTGAACCTGCAACCGTTAATGGTGGAGTACCATTCGTATCCTCTGGCATTATAGCAAATACAAAGGCTATAGTTGTAGGCTCATCTACAACTGGACCAGAGATGGTTATGCTTAGCAGGGCTTTCAGATAGCAGGTGGGGAGG
>CAZLZM010000130.1:0-3860 GCA_964563995.1 uncultured Nitrosopumilales archaeon | reverse complement strand
ATAAAACCTTTTAAACCATGAACCTAGTTAATAATAACAATGAACACGCTACAATCATTTATACTAATATTATTAGTACTATCGTTATTATTAGTGCAATCTAATAGTCAATCCTATGCTAAAGATGATTTAACATCCTTGGCAGAAGTAGTAAGGGTTGTGGATGGTGATACAATAATAGTTAAAGGGCTTGAAGGGTTTAAGAGGAGTGAAGAGTTTAGGGTTAGGCTTGCTGATATAAATGCACCAGAGTTAAGTACAGAAGAGGGTATAAAAGCCAAAGAGTATATGAATAGCCTATTTAAAAGTAATGGATCTAGTACTGTTCTACTTGATATAGATGATAAATACATCTATGATAGGTATGGCAGGGTTGTTGCGGTAGTGTATATTATTACAAAGAATCAAAATGATGGGCATTACACTCTTGTTAATGTTAACCAATTGCTAGTTAAGGAAGGTTATGCGTTTTACTATGATTATAGCAATGAGTTTAATCCTAATAACTGGGTTGAGGAGATAGACTGCTATAGTACAAGTCCAATTGGTGCAGATATATTAAGATGTATACCAGATCTACCTATACCTATAATAATATTAAGTACTGCAATGGTATTGAGCATACTCTTTGTATATATGAAACGTATACATTTGGGTATTTCTTAAAGTGTAGCTCTATGAAACATGTTACTACTAAGAACAGTAATAATAATATGAATGGCAACAGTATTATTAATTCTAATAATTATAGCAATAACGATAAAGTTTCATTATTAAAGGATATCGTATGTGATGAGATAGCAAAAGTACTGTTATCATATAATATAGATGAGTTTAATTACAACAACTACGAAAGATGCAGGAGTATTGTAAACAAGGTTATAAAAGATGTTGCTGCAAAATACTCCCTCCCTACATTACCAAAGTACTCTGATATACTTTCTACTCTTGCAAAGTATGATTTGAATGCTAACACGTTGGTAAGGCTTAAAAGAGTTCTACTAGTAAGACCATCTAGGAGTGCATCTGGCGTAACTGTTATTTCAGTTATGCCAATGCCATACCCATGCCCACATGGAAGATGCATATACTGCCCAGGGGGTGTTGAGGTTAACATACCAAACAGCTACACAGAATCATCGCCAGCAACAATTGTTGCTAAGAGATACTCATACGATCCATACATGCAGATAAGATCAAAATTGGATACTCTAGCATACAATGGACATTGTATAAGCAAAGTAGAGCTTGTTATAGTTGGGGGTACTTTCCTATTCATGCCTTTAGATTACCAGAGATGGTTCATAAAGTCATGCTATGATGCCCTTAATGGATTCAGGGCACAAACTTTAGATCAAGCTATAGAGGCGAATGAGAATGCTACTATAAGGAATGTAGGATTTACAGTTGAGACGAAGCCTGATTACTGCAAGAAGGATCACGTTGATCTTATGCTAAGCTATGGTATAACTAGGGTTGAGATAGGGGTCCAAGCCTTGCGGGATAGTGTATATAAATTAGTTAACAGAGGACATACTCTTCAGGATGTAGTTGAGGCTTTCCAGGTTGCTAGAGATGCTGGTTATAAGATAGTAGTGCATATGATGCCAGGGCTTTATGGCTCTAGCTTGGAGCAAGATTACGAAGACTTTGTTATGCTATTCAAGGATGAGAGATTTAAGCCTGATATGATAAAGATATACCCTACACTAGTTATAAAGGGTACTCCTTTATATGAACTTTACAAGAGAGGAGAGTACAAATCTTATGAAGAAGAGGATATGATCGATCTAATTGCTAAAGTTAAGAGCATAGTACCTAGATGGATAAGGATAATGCGTATACAAAGAGAGGTAGATAAGGATGAGATAGTTGCTGGAATAAAGCATGGAAATCTTAGGCAGCTTGCGCTTAAAAGATTAAAAGAACAGGGATTGGAATGCAAATGTATAAGGTGCAGGGAGGCTGGGCTTAAGTTAAATGGTGTAAGCATAGATATAAACAATGTTAAACTCGTAAGAGAGGATTATAACGCAAGTAACGGGAAGGAGATATTCCTATCTTATGAGGATGAAGAGAAGGATGCATTATTTGGGTTTCTAAGACTAAGGAGACCTAGTAGCAATGCACATAGGAAGGAGTTAAAAGATGCATGCATAGTTAGAGAATTGCATGTATATGGACAGGCAGTGCCTTTAAGTAGTAGATATGAGTGGAGCTATCAACACAAAGGATTTGGTAGGATGCTTATGAATGAAGCTGAGCGTATAGCTAGAGAGGAGTTTAATGTAAGCAAGATACTGGTTATAAGTGCGGTAGGCACTAGGGAGTATTATAGAAAGTTAGGGTATTATAATGAAGGACCATATATGGCAAAGTTACTCTAAGTAGACATAATTATGTATTTATAGATAGATCGTATGGGTTAATAATGCTAAGATATCATTAAAGGTTTTATCGTTACTACTAGGCTATTACACTATATGTTAGATAAAAAGAGTAAGAACAAAAGAAGGAAAGGTACATAACAAATGATCTAAGAGAGGTTTTATTTAATTTATTTTTAATTTATTTAATTTGATTGTTAAGGTACTATATATCCCCTGCCTATTATACTTCCATTCCTTAGCATATTAAGTGCATCGTTAACCTCTTCTAACTTGAATCTTCTATTAGCTATACTTCTTATCCTCCCTTTAGATGCTAGATGGATCAACTCCTCAAGTTCATCCTTTGTACCAACTAGAGAACCCATTAAGGAGAACTCCTTTAGTACTGTTGTCTGTGGGTTTATGCTTATAGGTTTGTTGCTTACTCCTACCAATACTATCCTACCTCCATTAGCAAGCATACCCATAGCATTGCCTATAGATTCATCAGTTATAACAAAGTCTAGAACAACATCTGCACCAAGACCATCTGTAGCCTTCTTAACCTCCTTCTTTAGATTACTTGATTTAGCATTTATAACGTAATCTGCTCCTAGGCTCTCAGCATACCTTAACTTCTCCTCACTCCTTGCCAATGCTATAGTGTATGCACCCATAGCCTTTGCTAACTGTAAAGCATAAAGTCCTACTCCTCCAGCACCGTATATAACTACACTCTCTCCTATCTTAATCCTTGCTATGCTCTTAACGGCATGGTAAGCAGTTATACCAGCACAGCCAAGTGTAGACGCAAATTCTATTGCAATATTATTAGGTAATTTAACTAGCCTATCGGCCTTTACTTTACAGTACTCAGCATAACCTCCATCATTTGAGAACCCATAACTTTCCCTCTCAAATAAATGCTTACATCTCATACCATAGCCTTGTAAACAGTACTTACATTTACCACATGGACTTAAGAAGTGCACTAATACTCTATCTGTACTCTTAAAGTCATTTACCTTAGAACCTATCTCAACAACCTCTCCTGCTATCTCATGTCCCAATGTAACAGGAGGATCTGCAGATATAACACCATCAAGCACATGAACATCACTGTAGCACATACCAGCTGCCTTTACCTTTATAAGCACCTCATCATCTCCAACCTTAGGTTTCTCTATGTCCTCTATCCTTAAAGGCTTACCTATTTCATGGAACCTTGCTGCTTTCATATAGCATCCCTCACCATAAAATACTTTAATTTATTATACTTCATCTTGAATCGCAAGCACAGCCATCATCTGAACTATAAGCATCTATACCATATCTCTCTGCACATATACCACATATACTATCATTGAACTGATGCTCATCTAGCAAGGAGTTACAGAATGCACATACCCTTCTACTTATGCTACTGTTGCCATCATATTCCATAGTAAAAGGCTTAACTATATAGTATTTAACCGTTATCAATGCTAAGAA
>CAZLZM010000129.1:1229-3890 GCA_964563995.1 uncultured Nitrosopumilales archaeon | reverse complement strand
CAAAGTGGATTGAGTATGGGTTGAATGTATTACCCATAAGGTTGATTGAGAAAGATGATAACAATATTGAGAAGAGTCCTATAATCAAGAAAGGGGTATTAACAGACGTTTATGAGGGAAGATTATTTCTAGGCTCTTATGCATTAGAAGAAGAAGAGGCAGATGCCTATGCTATCTGCTTAACACCAATATGGAGGGATAATAAACCAAACTTTGAGGAATGGATAGTTGGTATAGACTGTGATGACCAAAGGTTAGCAGAATCAATAGATATATTAATGCCAGATACTAGCAAGCAGAAGACAAAAAGAGGTTACCATTGGTTATTTATAATAAATGAAGATATTAGGAAGCATTTTAAAGATGATGAGAGTTATGCAAAGCATATAAAAGTTAATGACTTTAAGGTTGAGGTTTATTTAGGGAAAAGGTATTTTGTAACTATTGGTAAAGGTTATGAAGTCATAAAAGATATTGATAGCATAGCAAGACTAACACTTAAAGAGTTCATGGAACTTAGAAATAAGATAGAGAAGCTATTAATGCTTATAGATATCCTTAAACCATTCTATAAGGAAGGTAATAGGAATAACATTGATTTTGCATTAGAAGGCATATTTGCTAAATCCAATGTTAGTAAAGAAGAGGCAGAGAAGTATATTAGAGCAGTATGCCATTACTTTAGTGATAATGAACTTAAGAGTAGGTTAACTGTATTAGAGAGGACATATAAGAGGGTTGAAGAGGGGAAAGAGGTTGCTGGTATAAGTGCGTTAGTAAATGTTATTGGTTATGATAAAGCATTAGAGGTAGCAAGGATATTTGGTAAGGATATCGATCTAAATAGATTAATAGATACATTAGAAGATTTATACAATTACCATACCGAACCTTATACTTTACTAATAAACCTACTGATAAAAGATCTTGATAATAAGAGAGAGGAAGCCTTATTCATGAACGATTATGTATTTGTAACAAAGAGGAAGGCAACTAGGGAAGATAACAAGGGTTCATGGTATAAATATAACAGATATGTATGGGTACAGACTACTCCTTACGAACTTACAAGACTAATTAATGAGTATATAGATAAGAAGGTAGAGATACTTAACAACGAACTGGATGAAGAATTAAAAGTATTATATGCACAGTTAAGTAGTAGTAGTAGTAATGCAGATGAGAATGAAAGAAAAAAGATAGAAGCAGAGATAGAGGCTACTAGGAAGCGTTTTATGAAGTTTATAAAGATGCTCAATGAAGCTAAAGGTTCTGGTAAGAGGGTATCCGAAACAGTACATACAATGGAAGCAAACTTTAAGAGGTTCTGTATATATGAGGATCAGTTAAATAACTATCCTCATAGGTTCTCAATAAATACTAAAACCCATCTGCTAGTATGGGATGATAATCTCTGTATGTTTAATGCTATCCCACATGGGGAAGATACTAAACATTATTACTTAACTGAGTATGCCAATGTTAATTATAATCCTGATGCTGACTGTCCAAAGTTTAGGGATTGGTTATTATATGTATCAAATAATGATAAAGAGTTAGCAAGGTATCTAGCAATAATAGCAGGTTCATGCTTGATAGATAGGGTAGACCATAAGTGTGTCATAAACTTTGGAGGAGGTAGGAATGGTAAGAGTACATACATGAAGGTATTGTTAGATATACTTAATGATAAGGAGCATGGATATTCGATAGTTGCTGATGTCGGTATAATAGGGAATACAAACACAGATAATAAGGATACTAGTTACCAACCAGATCTGTATGAGGTAGTGGATAAGAGGTTTGTTGCTGTTGATGAACCCAATTTAATAACTATCAATGCTGGTAAGTTAAAGAAGGTAACCTCACAAGGAGAGATAATGGTTAGGACAGCATTCAAGAGACCAAAGATAGTAAAGCCTGACTTTACCCTATTGATATTTACTAACAAGAGACCTAAGTTTACCGATACTACAGAAGGGACCCTAAGGAGGTTGATATTCATAAAGTGGACTGTAACTATACCTAAAGAGAAGGATATTAAGGATTACCATATTAAATTGCTAGAAGAGAGGGAAGGTATATTCAACCTGTTCCTAGCAGGGGCTAGAGAGTTCATTATTAATGGTTGTGATCTTGAAAGGTTAATGCCTGATACTGTTAGATATACTACAGATGAGTATAGGTATAGTCTAGATATTATTAGAGAGTTCCTAGAGACTAAATTCGTATATGAACAGAATTACATGTTAGAGTTCAAGCAAGTATATGAGATGTATGTAAAGTTCTGTAGAGAGAAGGAGTTGCCAGAGGAGACTTGGATCAGCAAGAGGAAGTTTGCTGATGCAGTAGAGGAGCAGAATATGTATAAGGTTAAGAGGAATGGAACTGTTTACCTTACTAACTATAGACCAATTGATACTTCTACGATCTCAGAATTTAGTAATAATAATGGTAATGGTAATAATGACAATAATAACAATAATGACAATAATAATAATAACAACAACAATAACAACCCCAACTACACTACTACCAACAACAATAATGACAATGGTAATAGCAATAATAGAGCTAACAATGAAGATCAAAATAATACTATAAATCAAGAAAAGAATAATAATGATAAGCCTAAGGCAGATGACAAAAAGATAGAGTTAT
>CAZLZM010000129.1:0-1129 GCA_964563995.1 uncultured Nitrosopumilales archaeon | reverse complement strand
AGGAGATGAGGTAATAGTAGAGAAAGGCTGTAGTAAATGTGGAGAGATAAAGCCTAAGGGTATTAATGTTGCTATGTTCATTGCTAAGCATAAATGCTTTAGAGATAAGGATATTGAAGTTAGAGTAGTTGATAGCAAGAATAAAGAGTGGAAGTTGATAGAGTTTGTAGATAGTGGGGAGAGGTTAAAGTTTGAGTGTCTAGACTGCCATAGGAGACTGAATATACACCTAGCCATAACAGACAAGCAACTGATACATGCTCTAGAAGTCTCCCACGCAGGCAACTGAGTTCCTAGCGTAAGCTATCCTCAATTAAGCGAAAGGTTTATATTACCATTTTAACACCCTCCATTATCGCTAGCGATTTTAGAGATTCTTCTTTTCTGATCCTATAACATACAGTTTATGACGAAATGACGAACTTCCTATCTTATTGCTACAAAATTTTGCCCCACCCCTTACTCCAAAGGTTTATAAATGCTATCTATCACTCTCTCCTTCCCCCTATCACTACAATTCCTATAGTTAGATCAAAGGATGAAGTAATAGCCTGTGTTAAATCGGTCAGAGTTTTTCTCAAAACTATTAGGTTAACCTAATAGTTTCTAGAAACGATTTTTGTAACAATAAGTTATAGAGATCGTCATATCGTCATAAACTGTCTACTGTCTTCTAGCATTTTTGAATATGGGGTATGCCCTACCGTAATTATATAGTGATGGAGTATAGCATTCTATCAGAGGGAGAGGTAAGAATAGTATATTGTAATATTTGTGGAGAGGTTCATTCGGTAGATAAAGAAGTAGAGGAATGGTATAGGGGGCATGAGAAGGAGCATAGATATCTATTCCATAAGGAAGTTGATACTGGTAAGATAGAAGAGAAGAAAGAGAATACTGTTGAGAGATTGTATAAATGTGATATATGTAATACATTGTATAGAGAGAAGTCAAGTATTGAGAAGCATTTAAAGTATCTGCATAAGATAGAGGATAAGAATGTTGAACCTGTTGAGATCACAAATACCCCCTATAACCTCCATAAAGGTAATAAGTTTGGTATAGTGATAGATAAGAAGAGTAGGAAGAGTATAGTATCTTTGGTTAGAGAAGGAGATTATGTAATATG
>CAZLZM010000128.1:0-3891 GCA_964563995.1 uncultured Nitrosopumilales archaeon | reverse complement strand
AAAAGTTTAATCCCTCTTAAACCCAAATATCTTCTCTAGCGTTGGATTATCATACCTCTTATGCTGTACATAACACTTCTCATAGTATGAGCATGAGATACATTCTTCTGATGGTTCAAGTATAGGTACTCTTCCTTCCTTAAGTAATGTATGTAATACAGTAGCTCTCCTCTTAGTCTCATCGAATAACCTCTTATCTCTCCTAAGAGAGAACTGAATATTACTACCATCCTTTGTTATGTATACCAATGCACCTTCCTCTTTATTGAATATCCATAGATTAGCATTCAAAGCCATTAGATCCTTAGGGTATGGAGTGTTAGGAAGATCATCCACTATACTGAAGTGTATTATTGCATCATCTACTACCATATCTGCCTTTGTAACTATCTTAAACCCTAGACCCTCCTCTCTATACTCCCTTATCTCACTCTTAGTGTTAAGTCTAATACTCTCATTGAAGATCTTAAACCTCTCTTTTAAGGGTATCCTTTCTTCTCTTCTATTATAGTAAGAACGTCTTAGGCAACCTGTAATCTCTTCAACATGTATTGTATCATTATCATCCCTCCTGATATTAACTAATCCATCTACTGCTTTTGCTATAATATCTTTTAGGGTACTCTCTCCTAACATTGTATTATAGGTATCAAATTTAAGATAAATAGATTTGCTTGATCCATTTTATTTTATTACGACTCATTTTTATACTACAATATATATCAAATGCTATGATAAGGAAAAGAGCATTGCATATTGCTATAATGTTCTTTGTTGCAGGTTCATGGGGTATAGCAGTTAGTGCATTTACCTATACACCTTTCATACTTTACCTTGCTATTATAAACATAGTGTTAGGTATACTCTTTATGGTAACATACTATAGGAAAAGTGCTAAAGGTAAAGGTTAATTAATCAATTGAAGGTTTAGATTCACCTAACAATGAGTGCTACTTCATGTCTTAGGAAGGATCATACCTATATAGTTAATAGATTGCGCAGCATAGCATATGGATACTCTGAGTATATATACATAAGTAATGATGTGCCTGTGAATGAGGTTAAACATATACTAATAGTTATTGAGGCTTTTATAAGCATGTATCACCACTATAAAGAAGAGTGCTCATACTTCCCTAGAGTAAATGGTACAGAGCTTGAGCAAGAGGCAAACGCTCTTAAGATAGAGCATGAGCTTGGAGGAAGAATAGCAAGGATGCTTAACTCTAACCTTGAGAACTGGTTAAATACAAGAAGAAACAGTGAGCCAATAGCAAGGATGTTAAAGGCTTATGCTGATTACCTTACTGTACATATGGAGAGGGAAGAGAGGTTCTTTGATGCATATGATGCCAAGGTACCTGAAAGTGAGCAGAGTAAGGTTAGAGAAGAGTTCAATAATATTAGAATGGAAAGGATGCCTGAGCATGTAATGGATGGCATAATAGAGATACTGAACATGTTAGAGAAGAATCTAACAAAATATCTACAGAATAATAATAAAAATTAAAAATGATTATTTAGAGGAGTGTTATGTTAACATATGTAATGAGTGTAGATCTAGCAGTAATAGGGTCTGGCGTATCTGGATTATCTGTAGCAGCACATGCAATAGATAAAGGTATGAAGGTATGTATAATAGAGGCAAACCCAATTAAATACAATGCAACCATCAGGTCTGCTGGAATAGCAACTGTACAGATGGAGGATACATTGGATATAAGGTTGGCTAAGAGGGGTATAGAGATAATAGAGATGTGGGGTAGGAGATATGGATTAAGTAGTATAAAGAGAACAGGTTTACTTACCATAGATGGAATAGATGAGCTAAAGGAGTACAGTAGTATATTGAATGAGTGTAACGTAAGAAATACAATCTATACAAGCAAAGAGGTTATGGACTGGGGCTGGCTTAACACTAACATAAATGAAGCTGTAGAAGAGGCTTACTTGTATACATATATTGATATCTCCATGGACCCTCTAGAGTTCTTCCCATCCTTTGCTAAAGAGTTAATGAACAAAGGGGTCATTGTATTGAATGGTTATGGTAAGGTTAACATTAACGATAATGATAAGGAAGCAAGTGTATTGGTTAAGAATGTTGGTAGCAGTGATATAACCCATGTTAAGAGCAATGCTGTAGTGTTATGTGCTGGTGCATGGCTAAGTAAAGATATGCTAACAAACCATCATGATGAGCATGGTAGCAGTATATTAGATGCTATAAGGAGAAATATCCATACATACATAGTACCGTTAGTATTCATTAGATATAGAGAAGAAAGGGTACAGATTTATGATTACAATATAATTCCATTTGATGATGAGATAACCGGAACTTACTGGATAACTAGAGGTAAGGATATGCTTGTTGGAGGAGACTACACCGCATGGAGAATAGATGATATAAGAATCTATGAGTCTACATATTCTACTGAGAGCATTACTATAGATAAAGAGAGGGGTTATATAGAGCATGTTACAGATGCATTAAGCAGAAGGGTTAGAGATATTAAGCTAGAGTACAGCAAGATACATTATGGACCAATAAATATTACAAGTGATAGCAGACCAGTAGTTGGGGCAATACCATACTTTAAGAATCTATACATATTAGATGGGTTAAGGGGTTATGGTCTTGCAAGGGCACCCGCACTTGCTGAGATGCTTGTAAATAGCATTGTAGATAATAATAATAACAAATATATAATATCAGATATAAACGTTAGTAGATTTTTACAAAACAAGAGCGTAAATAAATAAATCATATAATTATATGGCGGGCTCGGTGGGCTTCGATCCCACGACCTACAGCTTAGGAGGCTGCCGCGCTATCCATGCTGCGCCACGAGCCCATATGACACTTTAGATTTAATAATAATGTAATTTTAGGATTTTTGTATGTGTATATGTATTAATTGAATGGTATTCAAATTGATTAAATTAACAGTTAACATATGTTACCCCATCTCTCGTAATAGATTATACTGCTTAATGGTATCCTTGGTAACCATCCTACTCTCTCTAGATCTGGCTTGTTCTCAAAGTGTGTAACATAGCCAAGGCATAGGTATGCTATAGGTATTATACTATCTGGTATACCTAGTATCTTCTTTAAGCCGTTGTTGTCTAGTATGCTAACCCAACCTACTCCTATACCCTCTGCTCTAGCTGCTAACCAAAGGTTCTGTATGGCACAACATACACTGTATATACCTGTCTCTGGTATGCTACTTCTACCTATAACGAATGGACCAAACCTTGAGTGATCATATGTTATACATATATTTACATTGGATTCCATTATACCCTCTAACTTAAGGGATAGATACTTGCTTCTCCTAGGTTCCTCTAACAACGTTGCTGAACGCATCAGCTCTTGCTCAAATAATGCCTTTACCTTAAGTCTTGTATCTTTATCCCTAATTATTATAAAGTTCCATGGTTGGGAGAAGCCCACAGATGGTGCGTGGTGTGCTGCGTCTAGGATCCTTAAGAGTACATCCTCTGGTATCTCCTTATCTATAAAGTGTGATCTAACATCCCTTCTAGTATATATTGCTTTGTATACACCTTGCTTTTCTTCCTCAGTGAAATCAGAATTATTGTTATAATACCTTGTGTTTGTATCACTAGCATTATAGTTCTTGCTCTCGTTCATAGTAACCTATTAACTACATACATCTAAATAAGTATTGGTACTTAGCCCTTTATTTATAACAAGAATAATATAATGATAAAAGTAGATTATTGGTGCAAAACCTGGGCCGGTCGTCTAGTTGGTTAGGATGCCGCTCTGACACGGCGGAGGTCGAGAGTTCGAATCTCTCCCGGCCCACTCAATCCACAGTTCGTAGGAGTAGTGATAGTAATTATTCTATGATGAAT
>CAZLZM010000127.1:0-3913 GCA_964563995.1 uncultured Nitrosopumilales archaeon | reverse complement strand
AGTAAGCTTAAAAGCAATAGATATAATCATTCTCAGTGAATACCTATTAGTGCCTAACAGCAGTATGTATGCATTATATACTCTTTAAGCAAATATATTAAGATTTTATAGATAATAGAGAGTATTTAATTAAATAATTATATAGACAATATATTTTTAATTATATATTTTTATTTATGAATAGTAGTTCTTAACCTTCTCTACTGCTCTCTCGTACTCTGGCCCTCTCTTCCTCGCATACTTCTCCATAGCCCTTAATGGAATTCCCCCTAGTGCCCTCGCTAAACCAGTGAAGAAGTACCTCCTTATAGGATCGTTCTGCCCTACTTTGTGCATGAACTTCATTATACCATACTTGAAGTTATGCTGCCAGCATTTGTACATGACTGCCATCTTACCAGGTGTCATGCTGTTCCCAATATCATAGAACCTTGACTTGCTTAGCAGTCCTATTGGTACAAATGTTAATGGTGTTACGGTGAACTTTGACTCTGGTTGTTCATGCTCTAGCTCATGTATTAGCATAACGGTATCCCAACTATCTTCATCCTGTTCATTGTTATCCAACCCCATTATAAGTGTGAATGCTGGTACCCAGTAATGCTCGTTTAGTACTTTAACAGCATGCTTAACAACCCAATGCCACTCACTAGGCTTATATGGTGCAAGCTTTCTATCGGCATACTTCTCTATAAGCCTTATACTCCCGGTCTCTAGTCCACATTGTATACCTATATGGTTATTTGGTCCTGCTCTTATTATCTCTGATAGCTTTGGTATAAGCCTCTCGTCTGCTATTGCTCCAGCAAGAGTGCCATGTGTAGGGTTTGTATGATTTATACCAGTGCTCATAACTGCTTGGAACAACTCTATTAATGCATCTGTATTAGGCTCCATGTTCTTACTCTTCCTTGGGTTCAAACCATAAACGAATATATCATCACTATGCAACCAAGCGTTCTTTAGTCCTCCTTTCTTTATATTAACCTCTATCTCAGCCTTAACCTTCTCTGGAGGATAGTAACGCAATGGTCTTAACGTTACCTCACAGAACTTACAACCTCTACCACAACCCCTCATAACCTCAACCATGCCATGTATGCTAGGTTCTATAATATTTGGTATCTGATCTATGCTAGGCTCATTGTTATAGTGTATGAATCTAGCATACAACTTCCTATCGTTAAGATCAAACTCCTTTATTATAACCTTGAAGTCGCTCTTCTTGAATGGGTTTGCTATATCGAACTCCCCCGCTATAAGTGCATTAAAGAACTCACTTGCTACACCATCCAACTCTGGTGCAGTACCCCCAAACTCGCCTTCTACTATAGCATATAAACCATACTCCTCTATTTTTGCTGGATCATAGTTGTACTGCCATGTTCCTGCTGCACCAACCACAACCTTTGCCTTGCTCCCAGTTAACTCCTTAGCCCTATTTATCCTATGGTGCAATTGAGCATTATAGTACTCATCATACGAGATCATCTTCCTTCCATATGTGAATGTCATAGTTACTGGACCCATGCCTAATGGATCCATCTCATATATGCCTATAACCTCTGTCTCTGGTCCAATGAACCTTTCTATATGCTCTGGGTGTGCAACTACAACATCCTCTCTACTAAATCCATCGTTAACTAACGCAGCCTCTATCTTCCTTAACCCATATGGAGCATACTTTGCTATACCATTGTAATGCTCTATTGGATTGCATATGAAATCAAAGAGTAGCTTTGGGGTGACCTGGTTCTTTAGTATCCAGTACCAGAAGCCATTATGCCTGTAAGGATCTACTGCTGGTGCGCAACCAAAGAATGATGCTAATGATATCCCCCTGTAAATTGACATAAGAGTTCTATCTGCAGTAAGCACTATCCTAGGTTTACCCATTACTCTTCTAGATGCACTAATGTAAGCAAGAATATAAACTTACGCAAATGTTTGATAAGGTGTTATGTTGTATTCAACAGAATCTCTAGAGTACATCATAATATACTTACCACCTTTCCACTCTTATCTCTAGTGTATCTAGCAAAGTCCTCAACCTCTAATATATCCTTGGCATTCATAACAGGGCCATCTTTGCATAGTACATATTTTCCAAATGAACATGATCCACATATACCTATACCGCATTTCATAATCCTCTCAAGACTAGCCTGTGCATGTATCCCATGCTTATATGCTATCTTGAGCACTTTATACATCATCTTTTCAGGTCCGCATGTGTAGATAGCGTCTATACTCTTCTTATAAGCAAGGATACGCTCTAATGCATCGCTAGCATAACCCTTCATGCCATAGCTGCCATCATCCGTAGTAACTATGATCTTACACTTCTTACTACTACCATCATTATTATAATCATCAATAGCAAGTACCCGCCTTGCTACATTCTCAAAGAATACATCATCCTTACTCTTAAAACCCATTATGAGTATTATCTCTAGATCAGTGTAATAACTGTCTTTACTAATACCTCTTCTGTACTTTAGATACTTGCATAGTCTTATCAATGGTACTAATCCAGTACCCCCACCAACTAGCACTATGCTCTTATGCTTATCATTAACCTTGAATGCCTTACCATAAGGTCCTCTAACTCCTATCATGCTACCCTTACCCATGTTGTAGAGTGCAGTAGTAGCATATCCATGCCTTCTTACAGTTACAGCAGCATAATCATACCTATCCTTATGATCTATCATAACACTCATAGGTATCTCATCTACTCCAGGTATCCATACCATAGCAAACTGCCCAGGTTTAGCATTGTAACATAGTTTATCCTTGAATACAATGGTCCTTACATCCTTGCTCTCATCTATAACCTCTTCAATGTTAACTACTCTAATCATGCTAGTATCTATGTGCAATACCTATCAGCTCCTCAACCCTCTTAAAGCCTTTACCATCTAAATATTTGATTATGCCATGGTTTATATCCTTGAATACTCTTATCCACCTGCTGGAACATAATGCACTCCCTACTTGAACAGCATTTGCACCAGCAAGTATATACTCTATCGCATCACTCCAGCTGCTTACACCTCCACAACCTATTATGGGTATCCCTATCCTATCCTTATATAACTCATATACACATCTTAATGCTATTGGTTTTATAGCCTTACCAGATAAACCTCCTATCTTGTTACTTAGTACAGGCATGCATGTGTTAACATCTATAGCCATTGCCCTTACAGTATTCATAATAGTTAAAGCATCCGCACCAGCATCCCTTGCAACCCTTGCTATCTCAAGCATATCACTAGCCCCTAACCCAAGCTTTGCTATTATTGCTTTGTTTGTTAGCCCTCTAATGCCCTTTATTATATCATATACCAACTCTGGATCATCACCAACATCAAGACCAACCTTCTCAACATGTGGACATGATAAGTTAAGTTCATAGCCCAGTATGTGCATCCTATCTGCATTCTTAACCATACTCTTAAACTCTTCTACGCTAGAGCCTACAAGGTTAAGTATTATAGGTATAGATTCATCATAGTAGTTTTTATTTTTATTCTTATCTCTATAATCATCTTTACTATTCTTCTTCAATTCATTCATAAAAGCATCTATACCAGGATTTGCCAAGCCTACTGCATTTATGTAACCGCCATTAACCTTAACTATAATTGGGCTCCTGTAACCTTCTCTAGGTTCGATGCTTATAGATTTTGTTACAACTGCTCCAGCACCAGAGTAGTATACACGCTTTAAAACATCGTATGATATGCCTAGTATTCCAGATGCTAACATTGTAGGATTCCTTATCCTTAAATCTTTAGTTATACTTGTGCTTATATCTATATTATTACTCATAATTAATACTGTGAGCTACCCCGCCTTAAAAGGTGAGGCTTCTTGGTTCATAGACCCTATTATTTTTAGGATCTCC
>CAZLZM010000126.1:0-3981 GCA_964563995.1 uncultured Nitrosopumilales archaeon | reverse complement strand
TTCTTAGAGGCTGGAGTAAAGGATATGACCAAGTATGCTTTTTAACTAATATAATTAATTAAATTTAAATATCTTCTTACAAGGTTATAAAATGTTGAGGATAAGAATAAGCGAGGTATTCACTAGCATAGAAGGTGAGGGTATATATATAGGTACAAAAACGCTCTTTGTGAGGCTTGCTGGTTGCCCATTAAGGTGTTTTTACTGTGATACACAGTATGCCCTTAACATGAGTGATGGTAAAGACTATAGTATAGAGGATGCATTCTACTTGATAAAGGCTAGTCTTAGTAATAGCAAAAATATATTCAAAGTTAACTTTACTGGGGGAGAGCCTCTATTACAGCATCTAGCCTTGTATAGACTTGCAGAGCTTATAAAGAGTGAGATAGGATTAAGAACTTATCTAGAGTCATCATGCTTTGATGCGAACAGATTCGCATATCTCTTGCCCTTAATTGATATATGTAAAGTGGAGTTTAAGCTCAAGGATGCTAAGGCAGTAGATAGTAACCATTACACAATGTTACTTGATAATGCATTAAAGTGCCTCAAGTATGCAATAGATAAAGGCAAGGTAACATACATAAAGGTAGTTGTAAGTAAGTTAAGTGAGAGAGAGGAGTTAGAGGAGTTAGCAGAGATGATATTTGGTGAGATGAAGATAAGGAAGGAGGATATAAGAGGCTTTGTATTGCAACCAGTGTATGGTATAAATGAGCCTAGCTTAGATCATATGTTATCACTCTACGACGTTGTGTATTCATATTATGATGATGTTAGAATAATACCACAGTTGCATAAGGTGATGAGCATACCATGAGGATTAATGCGATGAATGATAATAACAATAATAATGGTGACTACGAGCACAGTAGTGACATTATAGATAAAAAAAGCAAGAAGGATGATAGCATTGGGTACAATAACAATAATAATAGTGGTAAGATAGATCATAAATATAATAATAATGGGTATGTTAAAGCCAATGAGAATGGTATTAAAAAGATGTCAAAGTCTAGGATAAGGAGGCTTATACGACAACTGCTTATAGAGCTTGGAGAGAATCCTGATAGGGAAGGTTTAAGGGAGACACCAGCTAGGGTTGCTGATATGTATGCTGAGATATTCTCTGGTTACTCTTTAGACTCTGAGTTAGATGTTACATTCACTGAGGAGAGTGATATGATAATAATAAGGGAGATCCAGTTCTACAGTATGTGTGAGCATCATATACTACCATTCTTTGGCAAAGCACATATAGCATACATACCAAATGGTAAGGTCTTTGGCATATCAAAGTTGGTTAGGTTAGTTGAGAAGTATGCTAAAAGGTTACAGATACAAGAGAGGATGACAAAGCAGATAGCAGATGAGTTGGCTGATAAGGTAAAAGGTGTACTTGTTGTAATAGAAGGGGATCATATGTGTATGCGTATGCGTGGTGTTAAGAACAACAGTAAGATACTAACCATAGCCTATAGGGGAGAGTTCAAGAGTAAAGAGTTAAGAGATCAGGCTATATCTATAATAAAAGGAGAGCAGGAGTACAACAGTTATAATTTGTAGAGTAGATGAGATGAGGAGAGATGGGTATTATAGTACTCTCTGGAGAATCCTCTAAAGGGCTTGCATCTTGTTTAGCAAGTAAGCTAGAAGGTGCAGAGTTTGTTGAGGTAGATGTTAGGGTATTCCCTGATGGGGAGAGTAAGGTTAGGATACCAAAGCAGTTGAATGGCAAGGATGTGGTAGTTGTTCATTCAACACACCCTCCAGTTGATAAGCATATGATGCAACTATTCTTCATACTCTCAAAGGTAAGCAGGGTAGCATCCAATACAATAGTATTTATACCATATCTAGGCTATGCTAGGCAGGATAGGGAGTTCCTTGAGGGTGAGGTTGTTAGCATAAGTGTAATAGCAGATATAATCTGCTCATACAATATTAAGGCATTGATAACATTTGATGCGCATAGCATGCTAGCATTATCATACTTTAAGGTACCTGTTCACAACATCTCTGCTATACCATTGCTTACAGAGTACTTCTTGAAATATGTTAGTATAGATGTTAACAATACAATAGCAGTATCTCCTGATGCTGGTGGTGCCTTAAGGGTTGAGGAGTTTGCTAAACTACTTAAATGCAAGTATATAGTGCTTAAGAAGAGTAGAGATAGAGTTACTGGAGAGGTAAGGATAGATACACACTCTATAAGCAAGGATGGTATTAAGGATAAGGTTGCAATAATAGTAGATGATATGATAAGTACTGGTTCAAGTGTTATAACTGCAATAGATAACCTTAAGGGATATGGGTGTAAGGATATATACGTTACATGTACACATGCATTAATGCTAGACGATGCATATAAGAGGATACTTGATGCTGGAGCAAGGGATATAATTGCTAGCAATACGGTTCCTAGTCCTGCTAGCAAGGTTGATGTATCAGATCTAGCAAGTAAGAAGATAACCAGTATACTTGCAAGTTACATAGCTAAGAGTACTTAGCATCGATAACATGCAACTAAGGCTTATATTCCTAGGCACGTCATCTGCTGTACCTACTGTAAAAAGGAATCAACAATCTATAGCAATAGTTAGAGGTGGGGAGGTACTGATATTCGATGTTGGTGAGTGTATGCAGAGGAACTTCCTTAGAAGTGGTATTGGGGTAAACAGGAGGATGAGGATATTCATAACCCATATGCACGGAGATCATGTACTTGGTCTTCTAGGCTTCATGCAAACCTTAGCATTGAATGGAAGAGATCTACCAATTTATATATATGGACCTAGAATATTAAATGAATACATAGAGGTTAATAGAAGGCTACTTAACGTCAATCTAACTTACAATCTCTACTTCAATAGTGTTGATGGAGATCATGTATTAGTTGTAGATGAGAAGGATTATGTGATTAAAGCATGTAAAGCAGAGCATTCAATACCAGCATACTCATACTGCTTGCATGAGAAGGATAGACCTGGGGTATTCTATCCAGAGAAGGCAGTAGCACTAGGTGTACCAAAGGGTAGGCTATGGCATAAGTTACAACATGGAGAGGATGTTATAGTAGATGGTAGGATTGTAAGATCTAGCGATGTAACTGGGCCAAAGAGAAAGGGTAGGAAGATAGGCATATCTGGCGATACTATTGTTAATGATAGGCTAGTAGAGTTCTTCAGGGACTGTGATGTGCTTGTATTTGAGTCAACATTTAGCCATGAGGATAAAGCAAAGGCTATAGAGACTATGCATTCAACAGCAAGAGATGCAGCAGAGTTGGCATCAAAAGCTAGGGTAAAGTTACTTGTGCTTACTCACTTTAGTGCTAGATATAATGATGTAAGAAAATTAATAGATGAGGCTAGTGCAATACATAGCAATGTTATACCTGCAGAGGACATGCTTACTATAGATGTGCCTTATCCAGAATGATTATAAATATTATTTATTTAATTTAAATGTAAACTACTATTCTCTATCTCAATGGAAAGAAACACTCCTTCATCTTCATCTGAATATTTATTATGAAGACTCTTTCCAAAGAGATGAATAAATGGATAAATAAATAGATGCAGTAGATCTTAAGTACTTACAACCTTAATAATTCTCTAGCAATAATAATGATGCGATTAACCAAGTACATTTATAATATATATCCTAAGAATATTTTTAAAGCAAAAGTACATTTATATCCTAATTGTAATATTACATAGGTCTGAAAAGTGTTAGATTAATAAAGAAATTGTATAAAAATTGGTATATCTGCTATTAATTAACAATAATAGTTGCTTTGTGGCTTAATTTCGATTATTCGTCATTACGCTGCTATTTTAGTTATTAAACAGCCTATCTACGTTCTAAAATTGCTTCCTAGATGCTCTTTTCGAACAGTTTATACGAAATTATCAATAAACCCACACCTATGAGAAGTAAACATAAATAATATTTAACCATTTCTATAATTAT
>CAZLZM010000125.1:0-4056 GCA_964563995.1 uncultured Nitrosopumilales archaeon | reverse complement strand
TTAATGAGTATATACAACAATAATAAAAATATAAATGAATGATTTAATGAAAAACAATTTAAATAAAATAAAATAAAAATAATAATTAGTATTAATAGTAAATTAATTTGGTATCTGGTATGAAGATAACAGTAATAGGAGCTATGGGAAGAATGGGCTCATGGTTCACAAGGTACTTTTCTAGCCATGGGCATGAGATATATGCGTATGATATTGCTATAAATTATAACAGTAGCACAAGTATACATAATGATATCAATAATAGGAACGTTTATGGTAATATAATAATTGTAAATAGTAATCAATTATATGAGAGAGTAGAGGCATCTGATGTTGTAATCTTATGTGTGCCTATAAATTCAATGCTAGACTCATTGAAGATAGCAAAGTACATGCACACTAATGCAATACTAGTTGAGATAGCATCTCTTAAGCATGGAATAGTTAAGAAGTTAAGGCACTATGCATTAAGGTATAACATTAAAGGATTATCCATACATCCTCTCTTTGGTCCAGGTGCAGATATACATGTTAGAAACAGGTATGCACTTATACCCGTGCTAGATAAGGATGAGGAGTTAAGTATAGCAAGAGAGCTACTAGGCAATACAGCAAGGATAGTTGTTGTTGATGATGCTGATCTACATGATAAGATAATGGCATACATACTTGGCATGGTATATGTCATGAACGTAACATGGAGTATGCTTGTTGATGGTAAAGCAAGAAAACTATGCAAAGATCTTGGAGGTACAACATACAGACTACAGTCTATAATTGCTGAAGGTATACTTAACGATGACCCTAGCCTATTCTCCTCACTACTGTTGAACAGATACCTTAAGGGTTACCTTAGAGAGTTCATAAGGCTTAACAAGTATATACTTGCTAGTATAGATAGCAAGGATGTAAAGAGCTTAGAGACTATGTACTCAAACCTTAAGGAGAGTATCAAGAAGGACTATGCTAGCAGTGATAGCATAGAGAACTCATACATGCTAATGTACAAGGTGTTATCGAGTATTAGAAATAATAATGATGATGAGGGATAAGGAGAAAAGGGAGAGAGAAGATATGAGCCTTAAGGAGGTTCATGTAGTAACATCCTTCATAATGTATAAGGGTAGAGTTCTAATACTAAAGAGGAGTGCTAAGGTTAGAACTATGAAGCATAAGTGGGCAGGTGTGAGTGGGTACATAGAGCAGGGGGAGATGAATGATAGTGGTATCTTGGAGAGGGCCTACAAGGAGATAGAGGAAGAGACTGGTATAGCAAGAGAGCATCTAAGGCTTGTATCGATATGCCCTAGTTTAAGGGCTATAGACGAGAAGAACGCAACTATATGGATAGTTCATCCATTTCTATTCTTATTAACCTCTTGCAAAGATGAGGGCGGTGGTAGTAGTAATAACAGTAATTGTAATATAGACATAGATATAAGGATTGACTGGGAACATGATGAGTATATGTGGATAAAGCCAGAAGATATCCTACTATACGATACAGTACCAATGTTAAAGGAAGCACTTGAGAGTTGTTTAGGTAAATCATTAACAAATCTTTAATAATGAGCCTATTTTATTATAAAATGTATAATGAAGATCAGGTGGAGAACCTTAGAGCATAACGGTGTCTTGCTACCTCCCCAATATGAACCAAAGGGTCTAAGCATAAGGATAAAGGGCAAGGTTATAAGGCTAACACCTGAGCAGGAGGAGATGGCATACGCATTTGCCAAGAAGAAGGATACCCCATACATCAAGGATAAAGTATTTGTAAATAACTTCCTATCAGATTTCTTAAGGCTCTTCCCTGAGGAGTATAGGGATGTAAAGTTTGAGGATATAGACTTCTCAGAGGTATTTGCATATGTAGATAAAGAGAAGGAGTTAAAGAACTCACTCAGTAAAGAGCATAAGAAAAAGATTGCTAATGAGAGGAAGAGGCTAAGAGAAGAGTTGAAGGATAAGTATGGTTATGCCATAGTTGATGGAGTAAAGTATGAGATAGCAAACTGGATAATTGAGCCACCAGGGCTCTTCATAGGTAGAGGGGAGCATCCATTGCGTGGGAGATGGAAGCCTAGGGTATATGCTAGTGATATAATAATTAACATTGGGGAGGATGCCCCAATACCAGAGAACAACTGGAAGGCTGTTGTGCACGACCACGAGAGTACATGGCTTGCAAAGTGGTATGATAAGTTAACAGGCAAAGAGAAGTATGTATGGCTTGCTGACTCATCTAAGATAAGACAAGAGAACGATAAAGCAAAGTATGATACAGCAATGAGACTTGCAAAGCAGATAGATAAGGTTTTAGCAATGATAAAGAAGGGGTTAAAGGCAAGGGATGAGAAGAAGAGGAAGATAGCTACAGTATGCTATCTTATATACAGATTAGCAATGAGGGTAGGTGATGAGAAGGATCCGGATGAGGCTGATACTGTAGGCGCAACTACCCTGAGGGTAGAGCATGTCATGCTTAATGGTAATAGGATAGACTTTGATTTCTTGGGTAAAGATTCGGTTAGATGGCAGAAGAGCATAGTTATAGAGAGTGAGATGGATGCTTTAGCATATAAGAACTTAGAAGAGTTCATTAAGGGTAAGAGCAAGGATGATGAGATATTTGCTGGTATAACATCAAGGCATGTCAATGCTTTCCTTGGCAGCATAATAGAGGGTTTAACAGCAAAGGCATTTAGAACATACCTTGCAACAAATGTTGTAAATGAATATCTTTTAAGCATAGATGGTACAGTAAGCAAAGAACCAGAGTATGTTAAACTATATTATGCAAAGATGGCAAACCTAAAGGCAGCTATAACATGTAACCATAAGAGAGCAGTACCAAAGAACTTTGAGTCTAGCCTAGAAAAGAAGGTCTTAAAACTAAATGAGTTGATAAGGACTAGGGAAGAGATAGAGGAGAAGTTGAAGAGTATAAGAGAAATTAATGCCAGCAATAGGAAGGGTAAAGAAATGAAGATGAAGAAAGGAAAGGGTAAAAGAAAGGCAAGAAGTAGTTATGAGAAGGATGGGGATAAGGAGGAGAAAGAGAAGATGAAGACAGAGAAGGAGGAGAAGAAGTTACTTAATAAACTAAGCAAGTTAGATGAGAGGATAGAGAAGTTAAGATTACAGATAAATTTAGCACAAGAGTGCAGAGACTACAATCTAGTAACATCTTTACGTAATTACATAGACCCTAGAACATTTTACACATGGTGTAAGCACGTTGGATTGGATTGGACTCAGATATATACGAAGTCATTGCAGAGGAAGTTTCAATGGATCAAGACTACAAGTATGAAGTGGGAGAGTATAGTAAGAGCATATGCTAGAAATGGGAATGGGCTTAGCAACAGTGATAATGATAATAAAAGTAATATTTAGGTGGTTGATTAATTTTAGTAACCTAATTCGCTAATCTAAAATGTAATAAGTATAAATCAACATCTAATTTCATTATATGTATCTCATATTTTACAGAACAATAATGATAGTTATAGTTAAGACTTTTATTAGCTAAGTTAATTCTTACAATATAATTGTATATTAGATCATGTATAAACAACAGTTAAAAAGGCAAAAGTAATTAAATGATTAGTATGAAATCTATAATGCCGGGAGGAGCCGGGGTACTAGATAATAATTGAGCCTGATAGCTTAGCCTGGTTAGAGCGCCAGACCTCCTACAAAGGGGCTAGACTCATAATCTGGAGGTCGCGGGCTCGAATCCCGCCCCCGGCATAAACTCTAGGGTTCGTATCATAACATCCAATATTGTATGATGTCAGGATACAGACTATAATAATAAGAAGAAGCACGATTATAAGTACATACATAACAACAATGATAGGGATATCTATAATAATGAGAGTAAGTTGCTTAACAGAGTTAAGACCAGCAAACTCCCTGAAGAGGATTGGTATAGTATCCTTAGATTCGTGGAGTACCAGATACAGGAGCAGAGAGGTCTGCATTACGTATAATCAGGTGTGTGAGCTACCCCACCTTGAAAGGCGAGGCTTCTTGGTTCATAGACTTTAA
>CAZLZM010000124.1:0-4129 GCA_964563995.1 uncultured Nitrosopumilales archaeon | reverse complement strand
AATTAATTTTAATTAACTATTAGAGCAGTATGCTTGAATGGTTATCTGATGGTATGTTAAAAGGCTCAAACATGTTAAGGATTAGCGATGACCATATAGTAATATTTGATGACTTGAATATTGACATAAGCACAAAGGCAGATCTCATAATAGCAGATCCTCCATTTGGTATAAGCATAATACTGCTACTGCTGCAAATGAGTTGCCAGATAAGCTGATAGAGAGGATGGGGCTAACATCATCAAATGAAAACTATCTGGTTATTTATAGACCCACTCCTAGGCTCTGGTACTAGCAAAGGTATGTATGAGGCTAGGGAGAAGATGCATAGGGATTGAGGTTAACCCTAGATTAAGGAATAGAATATTAAAGTTATTAGATGCCCATTGATACATTTAGTAGGAGACTAAACATCAAAGTACATATAGAATTCATGTGGATGGGGTCTTAACTTTATCTCCATGTAATCCTTGCTCTCCAACTCTATTATCTTATCTATAACATCCTGAGTAAATATAGGCCTAAGGTAAGAGTTATCACTCTTCAAAGACTCTATGGCATCAATTAAGGTAGGGGGTAACTGCTTAACTCCTAGTGCCTTTCTTCTCTCAGGACTCATTAGATATATATTCTCATCCACTGGATCCCCTGCATCTCTCTTCTTCTTTATACCATCTAGCCCAGCAGCAAGTACCGCAGCAAAGCATAGATATGGATTGCATGATGGATCTGCAGCCCTGAACTCTATCCTCTTGCTCTTTGCCTGTTCCTTACCCTTAAAGTATACAGGAACCCTTATTATTGCTGATCTATTACCTTTACTCCATGCTATGTAAACTGGGGCTTCATATCCTGGTACTAGTCTTCTGTAAGAGTTCGTTGTAGGTGCAACTAGTGTACATAAGGATTCTGCATGCTCTAGTATACCTCCTGCAAAGTACCTACCCAATTGGCTAAGCTCTGAGTACTCATCGTTAGAGTCATAGAACATGTTGGTTCCATGATTCCATATGCTAACGTTAACATGCATACCAGATCCATTATCCATGGCCAATGGCTTTGGCATCATTGTGGCTACCAAACCATGCATTCTAGCTATGTTCTTAACAACGTACTTGTATGTTACAGTGTTATCTGCAGCATTGGTAAGGGTATCAAAGTGCATATCTATCTCACATTGTCCTCCAGTAGCAACCTCATGGTGATGAGCCTCACATGGTATATAGAAGTAATCGTTAAGTATATCCATGCACTGGTTTCTAAAGTTAGTTAGTGTATCGTAAGGCTCTGCTGGCATATAGCCTTCCTTGAGCCTTAATGCTGTAGATGACTCACTGCCCCATGGAACCTCTCTGCTATCTATACTGTAACTCATACCTCTGCTAGGTAGCATGGTATCCCATGTTACCCTATTGAATACAAAGAACTCAACCTCAGGACCCCAATAGGATGTATGAAAGCCCTCCTCTCTAAGGTAAGCCTCTGCCCTCTGAGCTACAGCCCTAGGATCCCTCGATAACCTCTCATGTGTGTAACCATAGTATACATCGCATATCATCCTAGCAGTCTTACCCTGATCCTTCCATGGTATTATAGCAAATGTACTTGGATCTGGCTTTAATACAAGATCCGACTCGTATATCTGAGTAAAGCCCTTTATAGATGAACCATCCAATTTAGGAAACCCTTGCTCTAGATCATCCTTGTTAACTAGCCTTGCATTAACTGTAACATGGTGGAATCTACCATTAAGGCTTGTGAATTGAAGATCTATATACTTTATCTCCTGATTCTTTATCATCAGGATAACATCATCCATAGTGTAACTTATGGATTGTAATGAACCATCTATAAGCCTATAAGGCATAAACTGCTTTACATAATTCGTTATTTAATTATATCGTTAATTACAATAGCAATAGCATGGAAGATATTAACATGATTTATGAACAACTTAAGAAGGAGGTTGAGAGCAGTACTCTACAAGAGTTAGGCGATAGAAACATGTACATTAGATTAGCAGAGATACTTAATGAATTAAAGGGTAAAGGGTATGAGGGATTGGATGCCAAGGTTAGAGATATGTTTGTAGAGATACTTACAGATATTGCAAGGTTAATGCTAACTATTAGGATAGAGAAGGTTAGAGTATGTAAAGATATACATGATATAGATTATTCAATGCTAACTGAAGAAGAGTTATACATAGCAGTAGAGGAGAGAGAGCAAAGGTATAAGCATGAGTTTGTTTTATCTTCTATAATCAATGGCAGGAGTAAGGTGTTAGAGGCTTTAAGGGAAAGGGTTAGAGATATGTTTGTAGTTGTTAGGTTCTTGAAGCACGTTGATGCATTCATAGCCAAGGATGGGCGTAAATATGGTCCATTTAATACAGAGGATGTAGCAGTTATACCTTTGATTGATGCTTTAGAATTTATAAGACAAGGTGTGGTCGTTGAGTTACCTATGTTAGACATGTAAAGTAATAGAATATGAAGAATCTTTATTCTTTATTATATTTTCATTTTTTAAGGTAAAAATAAATTATACTAGACTCACTAAAAATATGAGGCTAGTTAGTAATATGCCACACACTGGTATAGATATACTAACACACCTCTTACTTGCATTATATCCAGCGGCAGCATTATTCTTTATAGAGGTTGCTAGCAAGTATGCTAATCTTAAACAATGGAGGAAGCTTGTTATTCAAGGTTTTGCATCTCTCGCTTTTGCTATAGCATACATAGTAGTAATAGATGCCTTAGGTTTAGCTATAGCATTATTCATATTTGCACCCTTGTTATTCATACATGCAAAGAATGTTAGGGCTAGGGAGTATGCTAAGCAAGATGGGTATACAAGCAACCAAGCAATTTAGTAATTACTGTACATCAACCATGATGATCTTCTTCATCATTATTATTTACTCTTCTTGGTATTATCTTGCGGTATACATGGTTACAGTGTATACATGTTATTCTTACAGCCTTTATGCTTGAATGTCCTATTCTAACCCTTGCAGTTATTCCTGGCACAATTAGCCTCTTACACTTCTTGCAGAAGAGCTGTCTTATCTCATATGGTAGCCTTATCCTATACCTCATACTTATCCTCTTTATAAGCCTTGCCTGCATCTCAGCAAGTTCAATATTATACTTTGCAGTCTCTACAACATTCTTGAATAGTATATCTATCCTCTGCCTTGCTATATCCTTCTTTAACCTCTTTAACCTACTGCTTCTAATAACTATACTATGAGTATCATACTTATAATCGCTGAGGCAGCACTAGAACTTGTACCAGAGAGTATAGCATGGCATAGCGCTGTTGTAAAGCATGCAAAGAGTAAAGGTAAGGATGTTAAGAGCATACTCTTAGATAGAAGTTACCATCATACAGCAATGTTAAATCTAAAGGATGCGGAGAAGAGAGGTAGACCTGATATTGTACACTTTACACTGTTAGAGGCTACAAGTATACCATTGTACTTCAAAGATATTCTTGATGTTTATATCCATACTATAGATGATAAGGTTATAAGAGTAGGGAAGAGCGTTAGATTACCAAAGAACTACAATAGATTTGTAGGTCTGATTGAAGATCTTTATGCTAAAAAGGTTATAGTTAATAACGAAGGAGATACTCTGCTCTCTCTGCATGAATCAAAGTTAAGTTCGTTAATAGATAAGATAAAACCTTCAAAAGTCATAGGATTATCTAGGCACGGAATAAGCAAGGATGCAGAGTATGTTGCAGAGCAGGTAATTAGTAAGAATAAAGCATGTATAGTTATAGGAGGTTTTGCTAAAGGTACATTCTCACAATCTACATTAGGTCTGTTTGACCAACTAGTATCCATAAGCAGTTACTCTTTGGAAGCGCATGTAGTAGCTGCTAGGGTATTGTATGAAGTAGAGAAGATTCTATGTAAGCGAACATTAAAATAAAATACTAAATTATCTTCTTCCCTATCTCAGATTATAATTAATTATATTATTAATGAGGTTAAGGTTAAGTAACGGTTCCCTCATTATTCTAGTGGTTAAATATGCGGTCGTAGTCTAGCCTGGTCTAGGATGTCGGCTTTCCAAGCCGGTGACGCGGGTTCAAATCCCGCCGACCGCAT
>CAZLZM010000123.1:3061-4139 GCA_964563995.1 uncultured Nitrosopumilales archaeon | reverse complement strand
AGTCAGGTTTAGGTATATGATTATATAAAGGGGTAAATGGAGGGTAAAATATCGATAAGGCTATATTTCATAATTAGATATTGATAAATTAACATTCACATGCAATAAGAGTAAAATATAACAGTATTAACACTAAGTATATGTATGAAATAGATGAACTGTTAAAGAACAATGAATCATTTGTAAGCTCTTTTAGATATGCAGATCTTCCAGCACACCCTAGTAGAAGGCTTGCAATAGTTACTTGTATGGATGCAAGGATAGATGTACATAGAATACTTGGTTTAGAAATAGGAGAGGCTCATGTAATTAGGAATGCTGGGGGTGTTGTAACCGATGATGTAATACGCTCCCTGATGATCTCACAGTTATTACTTGGTACTGAAGAGATAGCCATAATACAACACACTAACTGTGGCATGATGAGTTTCAGTGAAGATGAACTTAAGAGCGAGATAGAAAGAAGGTTAGGGTTAAGACCACACTTTGCATTAGAGGCTTTTAAGGATCTTGAGAGAGAGGTTAAGCAGAACATAGCAAGAATTAATGCAAGTCCGTTCATACCTAATAAGAGTAAGGTTAGAGGATTCATATATGATATAAAGAGTGGTAGATTATATGAGGTAAAGTATTGATCTGATCCATTTAAATAATTTGACGGGCCCGGTGGGCTTCGATCCCACGACCTAGGGCTATCTGCTCTTTCTTCTTCCTCTAACTATGTATCCGCAAGCCCTCGCCATATCCTAGCTAGGCCACGGGCCCGATAAAATAATCTTGTTATTCGTTTTTAAATGATTTATCTTTACATGAAAGACCCCTTTCTTATTGGAGGGGAACAGTATAAAAAATATTAGCAATACCAATACTAGAATGGTGTTGTCTAGATGCCCAAAAGCTGGATAAGGCTTCAGACTTTAGGGTAGAGCAGTAATAGCAGTCATAACAACAACGACAGTAATTCCATAACTAAACTAACTAATGTGTGGGCTTGGTATTATCTATCTATCCATCCCTATTAAGTTGCTCACACTCGGACTAGGTTGTCATTTGCTAAGCAACAAGTACCTACTTCTAC
>CAZLZM010000123.1:0-2961 GCA_964563995.1 uncultured Nitrosopumilales archaeon | reverse complement strand
ATCCTAAATAATAATAGGATGTCAAATATTCATAATGAAGTAAGAATCTCATTTCTTATGGAAGGAAAAGACACTACTAGATGATATACTTACTTAGTATAGATGAAACCTTCTCCTTACCTACATCAATTATATATGGACCTAGTCTAGGACCATGATCAGAGCCTATAAGAATAGTATACAACAACTTAAAGAACTCCTTTGGCTCTATATTGTGCCTTCTAGCAATATCGAATATGCTTGATTGAAGAACCTTTGGATCATCACACGAGTTTATGATATCTATAAGATCCCTTATAGCCTTTCTCCTTACCTCATCTATGTTCAATGCTTTAACTATTGTGCTCTTTGTATGGGAGAGAACCTCTCTAGCATATAACCTTGCCTTCGATATCCTCCCCTTAAGGCTCTCTGATACATCATTTTTTATCATACCATACGCCTTTAATCTACTTACAACATAATCTACCTCCCTACCTTCAAGTGCTACCTCTGCCAACTGTACCAATAGCATGTATGGTATATGCTCCCTAGGCCTGCTTGGTACTTTACAGTGATTTATATATTCGTATATACCTCTAAGCTTTATACTCTGCATATCATTACTTACAGAGTTAGAGAAGTATAGCTCTTCTAGTCTATCATACTCATCCTCTAACCTAGGTATATCCTCAATCCCTACATGCCTTGTACCAGCGATCCTCTTGAACAGAAGGAGCATTAATGATTGAGGGGTACCATACCTGAGCCAGTTCTGGGGGGTAAGTACATTACCAGCACTCTTGCTTATTTTCTTACCTCTTTTATCAAGGAACATCTCATACCTTACATGTAAAGGATGTGCATAGTTAAGTATATAGTCTGCTACCCAATCATTAACCTTAACACTATCTGCTATATCCTTACCATATGCCTCGAACCTTATGCTAAATGCTCTCCATCTAGATGCAAACTCTACCTTCCAACTTAACTTACCATCAGCCTTCCTTATATCAGCCTCCCCTCTATAGCCACAACCTTGAATATACTGCTTACCTATCATGCTACCCTTACACTCATATAGCACTTTATACTCATCTGGAATATACTCATACGCATTGGCTAAGTATATCTTCTTACAGTTAGAGCATATAGGGAAGTATGGTAGGATCTGCTTAAACTTTTCCTGCCCTACTAGCTCTGCTATCTTCTCCCCTATCAATCTTGAGTTCCTTAGTACAGTATCTATCTCACTTACAAGTAAGCCTTGCCTATATGCTTCATAACCACTCTGAAACCTGTAATTTATACTCAATGCATCTAAAGCATCCAATAACATGCTTGACATGTGCATTGCATAAGATGCATGACATGAGTAAGGGTCTGGTATATTGCATACTGGCACTGCTATATACTCTTTAAGCCAATCAGGTAATCCATGTGGTACCTTCCTTAATCCATCCATATCATCACTGTAAGCTATCAACTCTGCTCTATATCCAAGGTTCTCCAATGCCAACTTTACACCATATGCTCTAACAGCATCCCCAAGGCTACCTATATGTGGTATTCCAGATGCCCCTAGTCCAGACTCTACCCTTATTAAGGATAGATTCCTCCCTAACCTCTTCTCCCTTTCTATTAGAGTATATGCTACCTTGTCAAGCCATGTACCCTTGCCTATTATGTTATTGTTATTACCTTTACTCTGCATTATGCTCACTCATAACTATTAGAGTATGAATAGATTGCTGCTAGGTTATATTTATTTATGGTTTACTATGAATAGTATATGTGGATCTAGAGAGGCAGGTAGAACTTGTTACAAGGGAGCCTACAGAAGAGATAGTTACTCTAGATGAGTTAATAAGAATTCTAGAGAGCAACCCAAGACCAAAGCATTACATAGGCTTGGAGATATCAGGCTTGCTACATCTTGGTAGTCTTGTTCTTACTGGTTATAAGATCAATGACTTCATAAATGCTGGATTCCAATGTACCGTACTTCTTGCTGATTGGCATACATACATAAATGATAAATTACAAGGGGATTGGGATATGATAAGGAAGGTGAGTAGATACTATGAGGATGCATTCAAGTTCTTCTGTCCTGGGGTTAATGTTATGCTAGGCTCTAAACTATATGAAGAGTATAAAATATACTGGGAGGATGCTGTAAGGCTAAGCAAGCATATAACGTTACCAAGGTTGATGCGCTCTTTAACTATAATGGGTAGGAGTGAGAAGGATAGACTTGACTTTGCTCAACTAATATATCCTGTGATGCAAGCAGTCGATATTCATGCCCTTGATGTTGATGTAGCACATGCTGGGATAGACCAGAGGAAGGTGCATATGCTTGCAAGAGATATCTTCCCTAAACTTGGTTGGAAGGTACCAATTGCTGTACATCACCATCTGCTTCCAGGTCTAGGGGAGCCTACAATGCTTGGACTTGATGATGACTCGGAGATGGATAGGAAGGTGTCCAGCAAGATGAGTAAATCTAAGCCTTACACAAGTATATTTGTGCATGATGATGAAGAGACTATAATATCAAAGGTTAGAAAGGCTTACTGTCCAGAGGGTGTTGTAGATGGTAACCCTGTGCTAGAGCTTGCTAGATATATAATATTCCATGAGTTCAAGGAGTTCACAGTTGAGAGGGCGGAGAAGTATGGAGGGAATATAACATTCACAAGTTACAAGGAGTTGGAGAGTTCTTACCTTAATAGGAGGTTACATCCATTGGATCTAAAGAGCGCTGTAGCCTTGTACTTGAATAAGGTAATAGAACCTATAAGAAACCATTTTAAGAATAGAATCGAGGTTATGGAGATAATGGCAAGACAATAAGACTTACAATCTTGTAATATTATACAAGAACTAAAATTCATATTAATTATTAAATCTGTTTATATGATAGCAGGCTCTGTTAACTTTAGATAATAGTTATCCAAACTATAATTATGGAACGTAATA
>CAZLZM010000122.1:0-4152 GCA_964563995.1 uncultured Nitrosopumilales archaeon | reverse complement strand
GTACTGTAGTTCATCTCATCTTGAAAGACGAGGTTTTTCTGCAATACTTATATAAGATGTTGATCGCACATTAGATAACTGTAGTCCAAAGTATTTATTTACAACAACAGTATATAACATAGGTTAACCATGAAACTATCTGGGGTTAAGACAGCTTGTATAGTAACCCATAGACTTGCTGATGTTGATGCATACTGCTCTGCATATGCTTTAACATCCTTACTCAAATCTTATAAGAGCATGAAGAGTATACATGTAATATTCCCAGATGGTTTGAACTCTTTGGCCTGTAGAGTTAAGGAGTACTATAATTTATCCTTATTTAAACATACCACTGTTTATTACGAATATACTTATGGTACCAGTATCAAACCAATATCTGATATCGATATAATAATAGTAGCAGATACGAATAATCCAATAATGCTTGGTGATGCTTATAAACTGGTTAGAGAGAGTAAATGTGATAAGGTTATAATAGATCATCATGCACCATCTAAGGATATACACAGTTTAGCAGATGAGCTTATAATAGACACAGACGTATCGTCAACATGCGAACTAGTATACAAATTGTTTAGAGAAAGAAAGATTAAGATAAGTAAGGATGTGGCAGAAGTATTGCTATTAGGTATACTAACAGACTCTCAGCATTTAACCATAGCAAGGTGTAAGAGCATAGAGGTTGTAAGTATGTTATGCAGGTCAGCATCTCTAGATCATGCTAGAAGCATACTTGCAATTGGTAGGGATTACTCTGAAAGGGTAGCAAGGTTAAAGGCTGCACAGAGATGTAGATTATACAAAGCCAATGGGTTCATAATAGCATTATCTAAAGTTGGATCATACCATGCATCAGCAGCAAAGGCTCTCATAGATCTTGGGGCAGATCTGGCAATAGTTATGAGCTCTGATGGTATGTTAACAAAGGCAAGTGTTAGATCAACACAGGAGTTCTATACCCAGACCAGATTACATCTGGGTACTGATCTTTTGGCTACTATAAGTGATGCAGGAGGAGGGCATCCTACTGCAGCATCCATAACATTAGAATGTGGTGAGGATGAGTTAAGTAGTAGGATCATGAAGATAATAAAAGATAGGATTGGCAAGCTTGATCCTCTATGAGCAATGGTAGGTATAGTAAGGAGAAGATAAGGATAGTTGTAGATGAGCATGAGAAGAGATGCAAGGTACCAGATATGCTTATTGAACTAGGTGTAAACGTGGAATTTGCTAGTCTAAAGGTTGGTGATTATATTGTATCATATGATTGCTGTGTTGAGAGGAAGAGTGCTAGGGATCTAATTAATTCAATATACGATGGTAGGATATTCTTACAGTTAAGAGAGATGCTTAAGAACTACACAACTCCTGTAGTTATAGTAGAAGGAAGTGTAGATGAACTTAATTTAGATGATCCTATGATAGTCTATGGTGCGTTAGCATCTCTAATATCTGACTTCAAGGCATCGGTTGTATCTACATATTCACAGTTGCATACTGCTTATATGCTTATAGCATTAGCAAAGAGATACTTGAATAACAATAAGACAGGTCCTTTACTTAAGAAGATAAGTAAAGGTAATTCATTAAAAGAGCAGCAGATAAGCATGATCGCATCATTACCAGGTATAGGGCACAGGTTAGCCTCTAGGCTACTTGATAGATTTGTTACACCATTGAATGTGTTTAATGCACCTTTAGTAGAACTAGCCCGTGTGGAAGGCATAGGTTATGCAAGGGCAGCAAGGATAAAGAGAGTACTAGTAGGTAATGATACTAGCAATGATATTAACATAAAGTGTGCTAGTTTAGATGATTACATGGAGTATGTTTGATGTTAATGATTAACATTGTTGTTAAATTCTACAGCATTATATTTTTCTTTCTTTACTGGATTAAGATTACTATAAACTATATATCTTTATACTTTATAAAGCATTTTATATAGAATATGTTATAATTATTTTATTTGAAAGTAAATATATACAACTTACTAACTTTCCAGTGAGCGTATATGGCTCAGATACCAGCACTACTTCCAAAGGAAGTTGAGATACAGAGACTGAAGAAGATACTCATAATGGTAATAGTGATGGGTTCAATAGCAGCAAGTGTAGAGGTAGACAACTTTGTTGATGGGTCTCTACACCAGACAAGTATAAGGGACAGTGCGTTCACACCAGCACATTGGTGGCTATACTCTCACTTCATAGCCCTACCACTTGGCTGGGGCGCAATAATGATATATGATAGAAGGGTACCAATAATGAGAGGTCCAAACAACAGTGTTAACACAGGTATAAAGATGACTATAATAGGTTACTTAGGTACCATGTTCACAATAGGCATAAACGAGATGTGGCACTTCTGGTTCGTAGAGGAGGTATTCGCAGTACCAAACCACTGGTCATTCAACATGGGTGTAGTAGTAGCATTCATGGGTGCATTAGCATACGTAGTTAGGCTATATGTAAGAATGGTAGAGCTTGGTGTAGAGACTCCACCAAGCAACCCATACGTAGCAGAGATGTACAAGCTTGCATTAGAAGGCAAGCTATACAGCAGGAGCATACCATAAAGTAAAGAAAATAAGTTAAGTCCTATACTATTTTTATTTTTTATTTCATTTTGTTACTTTAATTATTCATTCTGTTTTACCGCTACTCTTCTTTTCCTTAATCCATTACCACATATTTTACATACTCTTAACCGTTCATGGTAATCGATTTTACATATCTTACAGTATCTAACCCATTTTATTATCTGTTTTATGCCTTTACTTGCAATAAACGCCACTCCTATACCTATTGCTCTTGCTATATTTGCTATTGAGAAATCGTCACTAACTATGATTATATTATTCATGTACTGTTTCTCTTTAAGCATCAATGCTAATGCTATGATAGATATATCTGTATTAGAGAGTCCATACTCTCCATAAATTCTTGCATACTCTTTAGCCTTTACAGTATACTCATTGTTAGGTTCTATAACCTTTATATTCTGTATTCTGACTAGTATGTTTACAGCATCTAATCTATGCTTTATATGCTTGATCTCCTCTATAACTCTCGGGGTAGTATAGTAATCATATCTAACTAACTCATTATTGTAACCACTTATGAATGGTACTCCAGCATAGAATGCTGTTGCATCCAATATAAATATATTATCTTTACTATTATTACTAGTATTATTGCTATTGGGTGCTTGCAATCTGCTTCATACCTCTTGCATTGAACCTTACGAAATGTGCATCATGACAATACCTTGCTATATCTATGACTGAGCCTTGCTTGGCTTTGTTAACTATCTGCCCATCTATTACTACATTAACATCCGTATTACACTCAACCTCTATCTTAGTATTGTAAGGTAGTACTATGCATGGTAGATTGTTTATTGGTGCAAGGGGAGTCAGTATTATAGACTCCATCAACTCGTAAACTATCGGCCCACCAAGTGATAATGAGTGTCCTGTAGAACCTGTAGGAGTAGCTATTATAAGCCCATCCATTCTATAACTTAACTCCTCATCCATTATGTTTATCTTATAAGTTGGTGTCTTTGTCAGTGTATCCCTAACTATGAATACCTCGTTTAGAGCTGGTTGTAAAGGATTGTTATTAACCCTTGCTATTATACGCATCCTCTTCTCTATATAGTAAGAGTTCTGTAGTAGCTTTGGTATAACAGAGTCTATCTCTTCAGCTGTTACCTCTGCAAGAATACCTTTGCTTGTAGGTAACTTTACAGCAAGTATAGGCGTTGAGTTGCTTAACCATCTGCTTGCTCTTAATACAGTACCATCACCACCTATAGTTATTGCTAGATCAAATTTTATATTCTTAACATCATGCTCATCTATACTGTTTGTACCCTCAACGAGTATAGGTTTTACAGTATAAACTTCTATACCCTTTATCATATCTTTAAGTATATTTATTACCTTTACTGCAACATCTACTGCTTTATCACTACCATACCTAGTTACCAGTAGTATATTGTTTAGATGCATAATATAGCATATAGAATTAATCAAATAAAAACTAATACTGTTATAGCAATGTTAATATCATTGTTATGCTGTGTCGAATAACTACTATATTAAGAGCAACATAAAAGATTCATTAGTTGTATATTGAA
>CAZLZM010000121.1:0-4277 GCA_964563995.1 uncultured Nitrosopumilales archaeon | reverse complement strand
GTACTGAACAAAACGGATATAGTCTATTCTTTGCGATATTCATAATTAGACCACAAAGCATAATACCATAAAGTATATCTAACTAACAGGTTAAAAATAAACAAAAATAAAATCAATAGCATAGGTAGTGATAACATGAGCATAGATAAGGAGAGTATAATTGAAGTTATACTAAGGGCTAGGAGCGACCTTAGCAGAGAGGATATATTAAGGATGGTTGAAGAGAAGAGGAAGAGGATAGGTGCTGGATACCTTACAGAGCAAGGTGCCCTCTTCTTGGTTGCTGCCGATCTAGGTGTTAAGGTAGATAATATTGTTGCAGTGCATAGGACCCTTGAAATAGGCTTAAAAGATCTCTACTCTGGTGCAAGGGATGTTAACTTCACTGTTAGAATCATGAAGATATATCCTTTAAAGAGGTATAGTAGAAGTGATGGTTCACAGTCTATGCTAAGAGTAATAACAGTATATGATAATGATAAGGTTATGCGTATGAACCTATGGGATGATCATGCAGGTATTGTTGATAAGCTAAGGTTAAATGTAGGTGATGCCATAAGGGTCACAAGGGTTAATATAAAAAGCCTGCTTGATGGTAGCTTGGTTATCAACACCTCATCTAATACAACACTCGAAAAATTAGAGTATCACCCATATATAAAAAAGGTGGATGAGTTGGCTATTGATGTTGATGATCTACTTGCTAGTATTAAGGATAAGAATATTTCATCTGATACAGAATTTGTTGTGAATGGAATACTTGCATCTAACCCTATAATAGCATCTTACGCAAACAGGGATGGAGGTATAAGTAGAGTACTACGCTTCATACTCCAAGGTTACAATGGATCAAAGATTAGAGTAGTGATATGGGATCTAAACGACTCAAATGTAGCAAGGATAATACCATTGAATACAAAGATCACAGTTATAGGTGTTAAGGTTAAGGATAGTAACAGTAATAATAATAGTAGTAGTGATAGCATGAGGATAGAATTGCATGGTGATGCTGGTAGTGTAGTAAGATTAGCATATGGGTATGAACATTACGATAACGATGCTATGGATGTTATGCAGTTTGATGTTATTGCAGTAAGCCACGATAATAGATATGCAATAGTATCTGATACTGAAGGTAATCTCTTACTCCTAGATATGCAGAGGGAGTGTATGGATAGGCTAAATATCTCTATTCAAGAAGGAAGTAGATTAGAGTGTATACCAAGCAAGATACTTGGATATACAGTATACTTGAATGATGAATCTTATGCTAGAATCAAGGATAATGCTTACCATGAATCAGAGATTACACCAACTAAGATATCAGAGATAAAGGAAGAGGATAAACTTTACATAGTAGAAGGTATAGTGCTTACAAACCCATCGAGTAGCGATATAAGACGTAAGGATGGTAGCAATGTAAAGTACTCTGAGATGATAATAGGCGATGATACGAAGGAAGCAAAGGTTGTTGCATGGAATAGGCAAGCACCTATGCTTGAGATGTTTAAAGTAGGAGAGAGGATAAGGATATATGGTATAGTGGCACGTAGGAGTAGGGAGAAGAGTATAGACTATCATGCTACTAGCATTAATGATCTTAGCTTTGATTACGAACTTTTAGTTAAACCATTCACGGTAATAAAGGGATTAAGTTAGTTTAGTTTATAGTTTAGTCTTATAAAAGAACGAAAACCTCGCCTTTTAAGGCGGGATGATGCTACATGAACAAATATAGTTAATCGACTAATATCTGATCCTATTTTAATGGGAATGACTTTAAAGAATCTATATATCCAGGCTATAGAGTAACTCTTTTCTAAACATAAAGCTCAAAAGTTTCTCCATTAACTATATTTAGGCAGTATGATAAGTTCAATTAATACATTCTTGAGATACCTTAAAGAACTGCATAAGAAGTTCCATAAGATGATATTATTCATGGATAATGCTAAGCAGCATAAAGCAGAGGGTTATGAAGTACTTAGAGGAGAATAAGGATACGATAACTGTAGTATGGCTTCCAACATCATCTCCAGAGTTCAATGCTGTAGAAGAGTGCTGGAGGCAGTGTGAGAAGGATCTATTCTATTGCAGATTCTATAGAAACAAGGATATGAAGAAGAGCATATCCAAATACTATAAAACGAAGAGGTTCAACCTTAACATAGTAAGATATCTTACAAGAGAGGTACTATTATGGATGTAGGATAATAATAATCTGTTACCTAGTGTAGTCTATAATCAAGCAGAGTATTATTGCTCATATTTGCTATTAAATGCTATAAATGTTGCCCAATTGAAGCATTATCATTCTACAACAGAGATGATAATTACCATTCTACAGTTAATAGAGCAAAAACTTAGGTTAGGCAGTATAGTAATAATAATGCTAGATACATATTCTTAGCATCAACATGCTTAAACTGCTTCTCCATCTTACTCTCCATATTATTATGCTATCTCATATATTTAAATAATCTAGTATGCTCTTCTGCTTAAGATCTGATAATATTCTACTCTTTTCAATCCATTTATTCAATGGTATCTTCAGATACTTCATTGCGTAATTTAATGCATCATTTAAAGTATCAAATATCATAGGCTTGTTCTTGAACATAGCCCTTAGTTGTTCTCTAACAAACCATACTCCAATAGGTATATTGAAACCAGGATATATTTCTCTAAGTAATAATGCTCCAGCTTGCCTATTTATGCTAGATAAATGCTCAGCGGTTGCTAGCCTTGCTGAGTAATAGCAACCTCCTACTATTGCATAATGATCAATGCCTTTATAATTCTCATGATCACTCATAAACTCTGGCTCGCCATAGTGTAGCATGTTCCATGTTGTATTAGGAAACCATGCCTCAATCCACTCAAACTGCCAAACTCTAGGCAGCAGTATTGCTACGAATGTATTCATAGCATATCTTCTAACATATACATGATACTTATCTATGCTCTGCTTAAGCCTTAGATTATTTATCAAATACTTTGATATGGTATCATCTACCGCAGTTATGCTCCATCTAGTTGGGACTAACCTCTTATTCCTCTTATAGCCTAATATACCAATGCTTAATGCCTTTACTATGCTAGATATCGGAACCTTATCGTAGTATAATCTTATTATAGCATTCTTAGCGTTTAGATCATCATACCATAACCTTTCGATCCTATGATCAACCTTGGTGTTATTACTCCTAAAGTATGATAATACTCCAGATGGTCCAAATGGAGGAGTATACTCGCTTAGATGTATGCTACTCCTAACCTTATCTATGCTCATCTCTACATCAATCGGCTTATCTGCTATTGCTAACTCTTGAATCTTTATTAGCATGCTATCTTGATCCCTTGCTGAGTTTATATGGTATCTAATATTACCTCTAACCAATGATAGCCTAAACTTTAGGATATCATCAATCTTGTAATTGCTCCACAACTCTGGTTTATCATATATACTTGTATCACCATTTATTGGAGGTAATGATGGAGCAACGTTAACCTTCGGATAACCAAACCTTCCAACAAATACACTTGGAGGGCTTGAACCTTGTAGTTCATTTGATATATCAAGTTTTATGCTATGAGCGTTAAACCTTACCATTATTGGACAATATGCAAAACCACAAAGATACCTTGCTCCTCTACATTGCAAGCAGAGAGATGGAGGTATATTGAGCATATAATGATTATTGTTAGGAAAGATATGAACCTTTATATCTCAAGAATGCTCTAGCAATCAACTTTGCTACTCTAATAGGCTCTGGTATTGAACCTTGTAATAAGAACTTGTTTATTATCCTCCTAGCATCCTCAATATCTAGCCCTTTAACTCTCACATATACTACATAGGCTCTGTTAACTTTAGATCATAGTTATACAAACTATTATTGATTTCTACTTATAGATGAGTGGTAGTAACGTTTCTATATCTCTCTGGAGTAAGTAATGTCTGGTACAGAGCATGATTAAGAAGTTTGCATATGAAGCGATAGTTCCTATAGGCTCTTATGAATATTTGAAGGCAGTTAAAGGTACAATATATCCATATCAAGGTTCTAATGCTGGTCATGTGGATAGGATGGTTTACATATACAGTACCTATAAACCTACCTTTACAGTAGGTGTGGGTCATTATGAGTTCCCTACTGGAGCAATAAATTACATGATGTATGTTGATGAAGGTATAATTGGTAATGCCCATTATATACGAACAAATAAACTTAAATACCGTATAAGAGAAATAATAAAATAATATTAATGCAACT
>CAZLZM010000120.1:0-4303 GCA_964563995.1 uncultured Nitrosopumilales archaeon | reverse complement strand
CCCTGCCAACGCTTAAATATATCATGCTCTATACCAAGCTGATCTAATACCTTGCCAACTAGATGGTTAATAAGGTCATCTATACTCTTTGGTTTATGATAAAACCCTGGCATTGCTGGCATTATAACAACATTAAGCCTAGCAAGCTTAAGCATATGCTCTATATGTATTGCAGTTAAAGGAGTCTCTCTAGGAACTAATATGAGCTTCCTACCCTCTTTCATGGTTACCAGTGCTGCTCTAGAGATGAGCGTATCATCTAAGCCTAATGCTATGCTTGCTAGTGTCTTCATGCTACAGGGAATTATGCACATTGCATTAAACTTGAATGACCCACTTGATGGCTTTGCTGCTAGATCATCGTTGCTATAAACACTACTTGCTAAAGAGTATACATACTCTATACTCTTATCTGTCTCAAGCCTTATGCACTCTTCAGCCCACTTGCTAACTATTAGATGTGTCTCAACATTAATATCCCTTAATACCTCTAGCAACCTTATACCATACACTACCCCAGAGCTACCGCTCATAGCAACTATTACACGCATACCATACTATGAATTATACCATTATTAAAGATAGTCTAGTTGTTTGATAGATACCAAATTAATTAATTAAATAAATAGAATTTAAATATTAACTCACTCCTGCTTCCATTTGGTCAGATAGGAGCCTAGTACTACAAATACTATTGTAAATATTATAAGCATCAAGGAGTTGTAAAATATTATGACTATATCATCTGTAATCATGCTTACCTTCAATGCTTGTATGTAGTAAGTTAGAGGTAGTGCCTTTGCTATGATCTGCATGTAATCTGGCATAATCTCCAATGGCCAAAAGGTACCAGAGAGGAACATCATAGGGAATGCAAGTGCATTACTTGCTCCAGATACTGCTTCAACATCCCTTAACACACCTGCAATAAGCATCCCTAAACCAGTAAAGCATAGTGTACCTATAACAAGTATAAGCATATTTGATGCATTTGGTATACTTGTATTGAAAGTAAAGTGTGCTACAACTATCATAACTATAGCAAGGATGATTGCAAGCATGGTTTGAGTAAACATATTAGATATTATCCACTCGAACCTTGTCAATGGTGTGCTCATGAACCTCTTAAGCAAGCCTCTCCTTTTGAACTCTGTTACTATTGAACTTACACCAACTACACCATTGGTCATCACCCATGCTGCAAGCATTGATGAGAGATAGTAGTCTGCTATACTATAACCCTTCGATATATCTTTAACCTCCAACGTAATCATATCATGTATGCCTATAACCCTCTGCTGGAATCTGCCTATTATATTCTCTATCATCCCCTTAATCTGTTCATACTCTCTATCCTTGGTATCCATCAGTAGTATAAGCCTACTATTATCCATGTTAGCCTTGTTGGAGTTGAAGAACTTAGCAAGTTCTTCTCTATCTTTGTTTATCCCTTGTATGTCCTTATCAGATAAGTAAGGGTTATTGTAATAGTTGAAACCATCATATGTTATCATTAGATTTATCCTTGCATATAGGCTACCTTGCCTTATAGACTCATCAAAGCCCTTTGGTATAACAAGTAACCTTGTACTCTTACCCTCTGATGCTAATTTAGAGGCGTAACTTACTGCATCTACACTAGGATCTATATACTTTATATTAAATGTATTACTTGATTTCAATGCCTCTATGAATGCGATCGATAACTGAGTAGGTTTGTTATTATTACCATCTTCATAGTCTAGATTCTGTACATATATATCTGCTATCTGTTTGTTGTTAAATATAGCACTCATTATGCTCATAAGCATTATGGGGAAAAGTATAGTAAAGAATACACCTGTCTTGCTCCTAAGCCAATCCAATAGCAATGCCCTTGCTAGGTAGATTACTCTCATATCGTTTTCATTGCTTTTTATCTATATATGCTTATGTTGCATAATTCTACAAGAAAATCTCGACTAAGATGAGAAGCGTCAAACTTATTCCTTACTAGACTATAATCTTCCTCTCTATCATCTCTATATTTCCTTTCTTACAGATTTAATAACAATAAGCAAAAGCGGTAATGATGCTATCTCAAGTACTATGGAGAAGAAGATAGCACTTGCTATGGATGTATCATATAGCATACCCATCATCACACTACCTGTAAACCATGATAAGCCATAGATAGAGTTGAATATACCATAGGCAGAGCCTCTCTTGCTAGCATGGGTTATCTCTGCTACAGATGCACGCATTACTGTCTCTTGTATTCCCATTACGGCACCCCATAATATAATGCCTATCAATGCTAGATTATAGTCCAAGGAGAATACCAATGGTGCTATAGGTATGCTTAGAATAGGTATTGTAACAAGTACTATAAAGCCTAGCCTATCGAATAAGCGTCCAGCTACCAAAGCTGCTAAAGAATCTATACCCATGGCAAGGGCAAAGAATATGGGTATCTGTGTATCCTGCATAATAGATGTTGACTTAAAATGATATGAGATTAGTTGAAAGTGTGCGTATCCAATCATGCTTATAGATGCAAATGCTATATATAACCAGAAAACATGTGGGAAACCACTACCTTTGTCATTACTCTCATTATAATTATCAATGCTATAGTTATCCCTTGCATTTATTCTTTCATGTTTATATATGCCATGGTAAAGCATCCTTGCAAAGAATAACATGCTTAATGATGCTACAGCTGGTATGAATAATATGCTAAATGCACTTGCATAGCTTAGATTATTAATGTATAACACTAATGCAATTGTCAATGGACCAATAATGGCGCCTATCTGATCCATGGCCTCATGTATACCAAATCCCCACCCTCTCCCTATGCTTGATGCTGTGTATGCTAGCATGGTATCCCTTGCAGGAGTACGTATAGCCTTCCCAAGCCTCTCTGCTAGGATGAGCATTGATGCAGTACCCCAAGTATTGACTAATGCAAGTAAAGGTATAGCAATAAGACTTATGCTATAGCCTATTATGGTTATAGCCCAATACCTCTTTGTAATATCCGATAAATAGCCGGTGAGTAAGCGTAAGCTATAGCCTAAGAGTTCACCTAACCCTGCAACTATACCTGCTATAGTTGCTGTAGCTCCAAGGATTAGTAGATATGGACCAGTTATGCTCCTTGCTCCTTCATATGTTACATCAGCAAAGAGGCTGACTATACCCATTACTATTATGAATCTAAGCGTTAAATGCTTGGACGTCTTTCTTCCCTCATCTCTCACACCTTGTCATAATCAATAATAAGAAATAAATATTACATTGATCTAATAGTTGTTTAATACATAACTAAGATGGGTAATGCAAAGGTTATTGAAAAGATAATAAATAATAATATAAAGGGATCTAAGCGTACTTGGTTCTATACTATATCTGAAGGTAAGAGGTTGAGTCTTAGGGCAGATGCTAAGAACAGATTCAATAGATGGTACCTTGACTTTATAAATGAGCAGTACGATTATATTCAAATAGGTGCTAATGATGTTGGTGATGTTGGTAATGATGATAATAATGAGGTTGATACCGTTGAGGATGTGTTAATTCATACCTATGTACCTTTACCAAGGTTAACACTCTTCCGTTACATAACTTACACATATACAAAGGAGAAATATGGAGAGAAAGAGGAGAAGTGGGTAATACAGTTAGATGTCTACGATCATAAAGAGAAGTCTATAGGCAAACCAGTTATACGCCATCCTCTCTTCTTAAGAATTAAAGATAATGGCAATAGTAGTAATTACAACTTACCCTCAATCAATGTATTTGAGCAAGAACTGTACGATGATACATTCCATTATCTTCATAGGATTATTAATAGAATAGTATTGAACTTTTAGTTCTAGCTAACACTGCAACTCTTTTGCAACACAATAAAGATATCTCAGCAAGTTTGCAGTTGGCGCAACTATTGTCATAATCATTTTTGCAATCTCACTTTATTATACCTGAGCAGATACTATCACAATTACAGTAGGAAAGAGGAGTTGGTCTGTCTATAAGGTAAGCAGTTATGTACTGCTACATCAAGTGACTCGTATTGTTTCAGTAGAAAGCATTATACATCAAGGAATTCACAGAGATTAAGCTAAAATATAAAGCGCCAGGTCAAGTAACTATTTCCATGGAAGGTACTACTAAATGAATAGGCTCTTTTTACAGTCGTATGTTCAATGAATGTTATTCCACAGACGCCAGTAGGATTGATCTCATAGATAAGTTGTTCATTTGTAGCACTGTACATATTTACTAGAATAAAATGGATAACCAAATAACAGTAAAC
>CAZLZM010000119.1:0-4370 GCA_964563995.1 uncultured Nitrosopumilales archaeon | reverse complement strand
AATAACTAACATAACTACAGTATCCTTATAAATTTGTAAGCGAAGAATTATCCAAATATTATTTTGTTTATTAGATCATGCTGATATAACTAGGATAAAATTGGTGGCAAATAATGAGAGCCCACCTATTTTTAAATTGCTTTATCCTTTACATACTCAGATAACAAGGATACTATTGCTGCTGTTGATGCTGCTGCATTACATGCAAGTGATCTAGCCAACTTAAGCCTTAAATAAAGTTGTTCATCGTTATACTTACTTGCAACGTTCTCGCTCTCTTTATCTAAGAATGCTATCAATCTGTATGTTAATGTTATTATACTCTCAATATCATCGAGTATAGCATCCATCATAGGTAATTCTTTCTTAATTATATTTACATGCTTCTGGACTTCTTTTTCATCAATAAGTATAATATCTATATTATTACTCATTACATAATATAATGTTAGCAAACTATATAAGCATTATCTACAAATATATCTATGTTAGACTTCAGAACAGTTAATAATCTATATTTTCCATTTCTATATTAATTAAAAATTATTTTATATTTTATACAGGAGCAAAGCCATAGTAACCTGTTGCCTGTATAGCCTCCTTAACCTTGGGCTCTATTATAAGTATCTTATAACCATCTGGATCCTCTATTATCATATATTTACCATGGGTATCTTCCTTAATATCACTGTAGAGTCTAACACCCTTGCTCTTCAGTATGCTTCTAACATTATTTATATCACTGGTTACAAAGTTAAGCATAGCACGGTCGTTTGTAACCTTGATCCTACTCTTATGTAATGCAAGGACAGCACCATCCTTCAAGAACTCTACCCATTCAGGAGACTCGTATTTAATCTTTAATCCTAGTATATCCTTGTAGAACTCTTTAGATCTCTCCATGTTAGAGACTAGAAGTATTATAGCATTGATCTTTCTGAATAGAGTTATAGGTTCAAATGCTGTAAGTGTGTTTGTTGAGGTAACACCCTCTATAGCTCTTATAATACTAACTATCCTATTAAGCTCTAGCATATCGTAGCACTCTACTTTAGCAAAGACATCAAATGAGCCTAGTACAGCTCTACTCTCTTTGATCTGTGGTATCTTCTTTAGTTTATTTACTATGGATCTCTCTGCACCACTCTGAGTATTTATTAACACATATGCAGTTATCATTTATGTATTGTATAATTGGAGAGTATAAAGACTTTGCTTATCATATAAATAAATATATACCATATGTTAATTAATCCTTCTTGTTAGCATTAATATTCTTAGCCTTCTCGAGTGGTATTATTATTACTTGAACAAGATCACCTTCATCTATACCTAATGCCTTACGCTCTGCCTCTGGTATAGATATCCTACCATTGCTTTGCACAGTGGTCTTAAATACTGCATTGAATCTTGTAAGTAGTTGAAGCATATTAGCAAAGTTCTGCATAGTATCAATCTGTAATGATAGCATACGCCTAATTATATCAAACTGGATGTTGGAATCTGTAAATAGACTTAAAGCATTATCTGTACTACTATACTTGCCTTTAGTCTTACTCTCATCACCAACCTTCTCTTCTTGTTTTATGGACATAATTTAGTTATAACAGTAACTATAATATAAATTATAAAAATATCCATTAGGATTATCAATCCATTGGTTAATAACAAAATAGCAAAAATAATAATAAATTAATAAATAAAATAAAAACTATATTTTGTTTAGCTCTCTCTCGAAGGAGTTAATGATCCTCTTATGCTTTTAAGTATATTTTGGTTTATTTTAATGATTGTCTCAAATGCATCAGTTGCTAACTTGATACTCTGTGTAGCTGTATCTATACCAGTAATTATCACTTTATTTGTTACTGATGTTGTCTTTGCCAGAGCATCATTAAACTCTTCACTACCTCTTATCCATGCCTCTGGTAATGTAGGTAGCCTTATAGGCTCTATAAAATCTCTTTGCACATTGAGTGTAAGTTCAGTTAACTTCCTTAGGCTATCTATTGCTTGATGTTGTAAATTAGTTATTGACTGTATATATGCTGGTCTTGCCTTATCCATCTCATTCATAAAATTCACCACCATCTCTCTATACACATCAAATATACTTCTCTCTGGGGTACGTTCAGATGTACTCATGGTTACTTTTGGTAAATAAAACCATAACATATAAATGTTTCTGGATTAATATGGTAAAATTATATTAGACAAAGATTTATTATTCCGATCATAAATAATGATAGTGTGTTAGAAGAGTTAGAGTTAGAGAGTATAGAAGGGGTAGGACCAGTAACAAAGCAGAAATTATTGGATGCTGGAGTGCATAATATAATGGATCTAGTAGTTAGAGGCCCTATGGCTATATCTGAGGTAACAGGGTTAGATCTTGATAAGGCTACAACTATATGCAACAGAGCTAGGATGAAGCTTGTAGAGCTAGGATTATTAGAGAAGGACTTCGTTACTGCAACTGAGATATACAAGAAGAGGCAGAGCATAGATAGGATATCCACAGGATGCAAGGCTCTGAATGATCTACTAGGAGGTGGTGTAGAGACCCAAGCTATAACTGAGTTCTATGGGGAGTATGGTACGGGCAAGACTCAGATATGTAATACTTTATGCGTTATGGTTCAGATGCCAAAAGATAAGGGTGGATTGGATGCCTCTGCAATATATATAGATACGGAGAATACTTTCAGACCAGAAAGGATATACACTATAGCAGAGGCTAGAGGGTTAGACCCAACTAAAGCACTCGAGAGGGTTATAGTTGCTAAAGCATACAATAGTGCACATCAGGAGTTGATACTACAAGAGTGTAGCAAGATAATTGAGAAGTACAGTGCAAGACTTGTAGTTGTAGACTCTGCTGTTGCTCATTACAGGGCAGAGTTCCTTGGTAGAGGTACGCTTGCTGATAGACAACAGAGGCTTAACAAGTTCATGCATATGCTCTTAAGGATAGCAGAGACATACAATGTGGCAGTGGTTGCTACTAACCAGATACAGGCTACCCCAGATCTGTTCTTTGGCGATCCATCAAAGCCTGCTGGGGGGCATGTTGTTGCTCATACAAGCACTTATAGGGTGTATCTAAGGCGTTCAGGTAAGAACAGGATAGCCAGAATGGTAGATAGTCCATACCATCCAGAGAGGGAGGTAATGTTCATGTTAAGTGAGAAGGGTATAGAGGATGTAGAAGAGAAGGAGAAGAAGGGCAAGAGTAGTAGCAGTAATAGTAATAATTAATTTTAAAACAACAAAATCTAAAGGGAAGCATTTTATATCAACAATAGATGAATAATAAATTTAAATATCTATATGTATAAATCTATATCGTATGTTTGGTTTTGGGAAGAAGCAGTTCAAAGAAGGGGATTACATATTCGCTAGCGTGAATGAGGGTAACTATAGTACTATTATAATAGGTAATGTAACATTCGCTCAGATGGATAAGTTAAAGGTCTCTGGTATATATATAAAACCTATAGGTTTGATTGAGAGATTAGAGCAAGGAAGGATAACCGCTAGACAGCAAGAAGTGCTAAGATCTCCTACCCCAGATAATGTAATACATGTACTTATAAATAAGGTAGAATATGGTATATACAACGATTACATCCAAAACAATAGAGCATGGATAACAAAGATAAGTGCAAAGAGGTATGCAGAGATAGAGACTTGGGTTAGAGATGGGTATCCAGAGTTATTCTCTATACTGCTCTCTCCTATGGATCCTAGAAAGGATGAGGCTCGAGAAGCTTTCATGGCTAAGTACAACTCCCTGTATGATGCTGATTTTAAGCAGACTTTATCTGCTGTAGCAAGACAACTTGGTATACTGTAATACTAATAGTTTTATATTACCCATTGTAAGCATACTTCGCTATGGCAATGGAGTATGTGTATGCAGCATTACTATTACACAAGGTAGGACAGAAGATAGATGAAGATAGCATTAGGAATGTTATAAAGGCTGCTGGTGTAGAGCCTGATGAGGTAAAGATAAAGGCTTTAGTTAGTGCACTTGCAGAGGTTAACATAGATGAGGCTCTAAAGAGCACTCCTTTTGTGGCAGCACCAAGCACCCAACCAGCAGAGCCAAGATCGGTAGAGGCAAAGCCAAAGGAAGAGAAGGAGAAGAAGGAGAAAGAGGAGGAGAAGAAAGGGGAGGAAGAGGCACTAGCAGGTTTATCAGCATTGTTCGGTTAAGTAAATAACTAAATAATAACCAAGTAACTAAGGATATCTATAATTATTGTAATATATCCCCTAAACTAATTCATTTTATGTATTTAAATAATCTACTTATTATAGGCTCTATATCTATATCATCTATCTTCATAGCCTCAATCTGACAG
>CAZLZM010000118.1:0-4386 GCA_964563995.1 uncultured Nitrosopumilales archaeon | reverse complement strand
TTTAAGGAGAAGCTGGCAGAAATATCTATATCTAGAGTTATTCAACACAGCAAACTTTTGTCATAACTTTTATCTTATATGAACCGTCTGTTAACACTATTATTTCTATTTATTACTCAAATAAAGTTTAAATTCTAACATCTATTATACATTACTACCAATGAAAGGTAAGAAGATAGTACTTACAGCAGATAGATCACTGATGTCAAACTACAGGGATAACATGCTCTTTGGATTTGTGGCATGTATGCCAGTAGAGAAGATATCAAAACAGATATACTACAGGGTATTCTGTCCAGCAGTGCTTGCAGATAAGTTTACTGGGGAGGCGTTATTTGCTCCATTAGGGTTAAGAAGAATAGAATCAAGCCTCATAGACGGATTTGGTAAAGAGAATGTGATTATTGCTCATTGTGATCACTTGGATAAGGCTATAGGAGAGGATACCAAGGTTGTAGGAATAAATGTTATGGATCCTCAAGGAATAGGACCTATAACAACATCTATATCTGGGAAACCATATACACCATACACTAAATACACGTTCGAACTACTAATGGAGAAGGTAAAGAGGTTGAAGGCTAGGTATGGCTTCAAGGTTGTTATAGGAGGTAGTGGAGCATGGCAGTTGTATAGAAAAGAGGATAGAGAACGTTTAGGAATAGATCATGTTGTGCTAGGTGAGGCTGATGGCTATGTTGTAGATATGTTCAATGATATAATGAATAACAGTGCTAAAGAGTTCATGTCTGTTATGACAAATAAGATAGGAGAAATACCATACATAAGAGGACCTACATGCAACAGTGCAATAGAGGCTATGAGAGGGTGTGGGAGAGGGTGTGATTTCTGTGATCCTAATAGAAGGATGAAGAGAGACTTCCCTATAGAAAGGTTAAAGGAAGAGGCTAGGATAAATCTAAAGTACCATACCTGTATATGGCTGCTCTCTGATGAGATAATGCTTTATGGGTGTGATAACAAAGATATGTACCCTAACAGGGATGCTATAGTAACATTGTATAGAGAGATGAAGAACCTAGGAAACGTTGATTATGTAGGTGCTGTGCATGTAACATTCTCATCTGTAGTAGCAGATCCAGAGTGTGTTGAGAAGATAAGAGAGATAAATAACTTTGGTCCAAGTAGATGGAATGGTATCCAACCTGGGATAGAGACAGGTTCCATAGAGATGTTCAAGAGGCATATGCCATTGAAGGCTAAGCCATTCAGCCCAGAAGAGTGGCCTGAGGTTGTTGAAGAAGGCATAAAGATACTTAACAGGAACTATATATTTGCTGCTTGCACTATTGTGATGGGTCTGCCTGGAGAGACCGATGATGATGTAAAAGATACTATAGATCTGATAAAGAGACTTGATGGCTCAGCATTCGTGGTAGCACCGTTGTTATGGACTGATTACTTTGAGCCAGAGAACTCTTTAACAACTGAGAGGTTTACAAAGTTACATTGGAAGTTATACTACCTTTGTTGGAAGTTAAGTACAAAGGCTATATACAATTGGATATGGTATGCTACTGCACACTTCCCTCCATTCATAAGGCATATAGCAGGTATATTCGGTAAGCTTGGGGCAAGTTATCAACTAAGATATGTAAGGGACAAGGCAAAGAGTATATTAGGAGAGGATCCCGACTTTGAATAAAATAATAAATGCATCAAATAAATATAAAGTAAAGAAGCCAATTAAATAAATAAATTTATTTTGTCTTTAGTTTACAGCACTTACAGTAATAGTGTTACCATCCCTATCATCCTTAACCTTCTTACTGTTATTAACCCTATATCTATTTATCAAGTCTAGTATAGTGTAAGTACCAAACATCCCTAACGCAAATGTTAGTATTGCTAGTGCCTCTATCATGTTCATCACCGATTCTATATTGAATAGAAATTACATATAAAGTTAACTTAATGCAAAATATTAACAATTAATAATATGATATATTTATCATATGTACAGCTTAATTGACAATAATTATATTGATAGAGGATAATATAAGCTTATTGCTAATCGATCTTGTATCTTACAAAAGTAAAGGTGTATATCGGCACAAGTGCTAATCCTAGGATAGACATGAGGAGGTAAGGTGTATTTATACCAAATGCATCTGCTATTATTCCAGATATCAATGGCGCTGAAGCCCAACCTATCCCAAATATAGTCTCGTATAAGCCTACTATGCTACCTATTAAGTTGAAAGGTATTCCTCTAGTTAGCATGCTCAATGTCACAGGAAAGTAAACGCTGAATGCGAATCCAAATGCTATCATAGACAATGTAAGAGTGTATAGCGTAGTTAGCAGATATGCCATTAACATAGCTATAGCAATTGCAATATTAGCTATAACTATACTCTTATTCTCAGCAATTTTATGAACTAAGGTAAGAGTTACTAGCCTTGCTACGCCAAATATAAAGAACAGAAAGCCTATGGACTGCTCATCGATACTGTTATCATTCATGTAACTTGGGAGTATAGATAGTACTATTGCAAATGATGCACTATAATACATTATCATAAATATTAAGATGAACCTATCTCTTATTATACCTCTCATCCTTTTTATATCTATTTTAGTAACATTCTTACTGTTGTAAACCACGCTTACATTATGCAACTTAAGGAGTGGGATTATACATGCTAATGAAGGCAGTATCATTATAGATGAGTAGAGGAAGAGATGAGTATAACCAAACTTGAACATATATGAACCTAACAACGGTCCTATCATGTAACCTAGGACCCAAGCCATGGTAAACCTTGAGATGTTCTTAACACCTTTTCTGTTACTATTAATGTTACCTTCATTGTTATAACTCATACTTCCATCGTTATTCATGCTACTTATCATAGCCTCAGCAGAAGGCCAGAAGAATGCATGTGCTATACCAGATACCGCTCTTAATAGCAAGAGGGTAGATATGTTATCTACTATAGCAAGCATGGCTATAGATATTGTGGCCATGGATATGCCTATTAGTAGTATTACTAACTTGCTTACCCTGTCAAGTAGTAAACCTACTAAGAATGGGAAGAAGGCATAAGGTAAGTAATTAGCCATTCCTATAAAGCCTACCTCAGTATAGTTTGCCTTAAGAATATCCCTAGCAAATACTGGTATAAGTGGGGCGTGTGAACCATATGCTAACCCCATAGATAATGCTGTAATGTATAAGATAAGTATAGTTCTATCATTATTCATGTTCATGTTGAGATGAACGTTTTACCTTTCACTACGCTCTTCTTACTTGCTACAAATACTACTGCTGCACCTAGCATATGATCAATTAAGGTAACATCAGGGAAGTATTCTTTAAGCATTAACATAAGCTCGGAGTTCCTTGGTAACCTCTTATACGTATCGTATATCTTGGAGAACTTTAAACCTAGTCTTCCTGCAACTATAAATGCTATTAAAGGTAAAATGAATCTGAGGTACAAGTATACACCAAACCTTGCAAATAGGTTATCAGGCTTACCTATGTCAACTATAACTAATTTACCATCATCCCTAAGGACCCTAAAGAACTCTTTTACAGCATCACGCATAATTATTGCGTCTCTGAAAGAATAACCACATACAACTGCATTGAATGTAGAGTCTTTAAATGGAAGATGTTCAAATACACCAGATATTAGTGCTATTTTATTCTCACTACAATTGTTCTTGAACCTTAACTTTGCTAATCTAAGCATGTGTATTATAGGATCTAACATAACTATGCTAACACCATCATACATACTTAGAATACCGCTACTCATATTACCATAACCAGATCCTGCATCAAGTATAAGATATGTAAAATTATAGTCCTTACTATCATAGTTATTTACAGCATGTTTTATTCCTAATAACCTATACTCTTGTGCTTTACCTAAGGATATTACATTGTTTACTTTATCATATACTGGGATAACCTCTCTAAGCACCTTTATCACATCGGTCCACTCATCTTTAAGACCCAAAGCACTCTGATACCTATGCTATAACAACAATTTATTTATATATTAAAGTAGTTTCAAGTCTCCAGTAACCTTATCTATGATATCATCTGGTGCAGGACCTATTGCTATGCATGTTGTAGTACCTGGGGGAAGCTGTGTTAATCCAGCATCATCTACTTGTGCAACAGGTAACTTAAGCTCTTCAGCCTTGTATTTTACCTTCATAAGCTCATCTATGCTATTAACCTTAAGTACTATCTTTGCTTGTCCATGAAAGAACCACGAATCGAACCAGTCCTTTCTAGATGCTCTAGCCTTCTCCGCTGCAAGTAAAGATGCATGTGCTACCTGTGCAGCCAACTTGCCTACACCCATCTTTATATCCTTTCTAACAACTATAACTTGCTTCATAATA
>CAZLZM010000117.1:0-4397 GCA_964563995.1 uncultured Nitrosopumilales archaeon | reverse complement strand
CCAGAAGGAGGAAGAGGTCCTCGACCAGGCCACCGCAGCCCGCACCATCGAGGAGCTGCGAACGGAGATCACCACCCTCAAGCGGCTGGAGGCCCTCGCCCGGCAGGTCCGCACCGGCGGCGAGGACCGCAAATGGCGCGAGCTGGCGAACCTCCTCAGCGAACTCTTCACCCCAGCTGCGCCGCATCAGAAGCTCGTCATCTTCACCGAGCACCGGGACACCCTGAACTATCTGGTGGGGCGGATCTCCACGCTGCTGGGGCGCCCGCAGGCGGTGGTGTGGATTCACGGCGGCATGGGCCGCGAGGAGCGGCGCAAAGCCCAGGAAGCCTTCCTGCACGACCCCGAGGTGCGCGTGCTGGTGGCCACGGACGCCGCGGGCGAAGGTATCAACCTTCAGCGCGCGCATCTGATGATCAACTATGATCTGCCCTGGAATCCTAATCGCATTGAGCAACGCTTCGGCCGCATCCACCGCATCGGCCAAACCGAACCCTGCCACTTGTGGAATCTCGTCGCCATCGAGACCCGCGAGGGCGACGTCTACCATACCCTGCTCAAGAAGCTCGAAGATGCCCGCAATGCCCTTGGCGGAAAGGTCTTCGACGTGCTGGGCAAACTGCAGTTCGAGGGCCGGCCCCTCCGCGACCTGCTCATCGAGGCAATCCGCTACGGCGAAAAGCCCGAAGTCAGGGCCAGGCTGAATCAAGCCATCGACCAGACCCTGGACGTCACGCACCTGCAGGACCTGGTGGCGGAGCGGGCCCTGGCCCAGGAGATCATCCACGCCGAGCGGCTACAGCGCATCCGCGAGGACATGGAACGTGCTGCAGCCCGCCGCCTCCAGCCGCACTACATCGAATCGTTCTTCCTCGAGGCGTTCCGCCGCTTAGGCGGCTCGATCCACGAGCGCGAGCCCCGGCGATACGAAGTCACGCACGTACCCGCTGCCATCCGCCAGCGGGATCGGCTCATCGGAACCCGCGAGCCCGTCCTGCACCGCTACGAGCGTATCACCTTCGAAAAAGAACTTGTCACCCTCTCGGGCAAACCGCTCGCAGCCTTCGTTTGCCCGGGACACCCCCTGCTCGATGCCGTCATCGACCTGGTCCTCGAACGTTACCGTGAGCTGCTCAAACGCGCCACAATCCTCGTGGACGAGACCGACCCCGGCACCGCCCCACGCACGATTTTCACGCTCGAACACTCGATCCAGGACGCCACCCAGACACCGAGCGGCGATCAGTGTATCGTCTCCCGCCGCATGCTCTACGTGGAGCTGGATGCCCAGGGCCAGGCTCGCAACGCCGCCTATGCCCCGTACCTGGACTTCCGGCCCCTGCGAGAAGGCGAGCCTTCGCCGGAAGAGATCCTCGCCCAGCCTGAGTGCGCCTGGATCACGCAGGACCTCGAGGCCCAGGCCCTCGCGTACGCGGTCACCCAGGTGGTGCCCGAGCACCTGGAAGAAGTCCGCCGTCGGCTGGAACTCATCGAGAAAACCCGCGCCGCCGTCAAGGACCGCCTGACCAAGGAGATCGCCTACTGGGACCACCGGGCCGAAGAACTCCGCCTCCAGGAGCAAGCGGGCAAGCCCAACGCACGACTCAACTCGCAAGAGGCGCGGCGCCGAGCTGATGAACTCGCAGCCCGGCTCGAGAAGCGGATGCAAGAGCTCAACCGGGAGGCGCAGATCTCGCCCCTGCCGCCCGTGGTGATCGGCGGCTTCGTGGTGATCCCGGCGGGGCTGCTGGCAAAGATGACCGGGAGGGCCGAGATCGTGTCAGCTCCTTCTGGCACCGACACCCAGGCCATCGCCGCCCGGGCCCGCGTCATCGTCATGGAGGCCGAGCGCCGCCTGGGTTACGAACCCGTGGACCGGGAACACGAGCACCTAGGCTACGATATCGAAAGCCGTGACCCGGCCACCGGACGGCTGCGCTTCATCGAGGTGAAAGGCAGGGTGGCAGGAGCGGCCACCGTCACCGTCACCCGCAACGAAATCCTGACCTCCTTGAACAAGCCCGAAAATTATATACTGGCCATCGTCGAGTTTCTCGACGATGGGGCGCACAGTGTATACTATGTTCGTCGCCCCTTCCGGCGCGAGCCGGACTTCGGGGTGACGAGTGTGGATTACGCGCTAGAGGATTTGCTAGCAAGAGCGGAGGAGCCGAGATGACTGCGCCTCCTCCAAGGCCCAAGATTTACCACATAACGCATGTGAACAACCTACTAAACATCTTGGCCGATGGTGGATTACTTTCAGATACTAAGATCGCCCAGCGAGGCGGCCCCCTCCAATCTATCGGAATGGCGAAGATTAAACAGGAACGGCTGCGACGCGATGTGCATTGTCACCCGGGAACCAAAGTGGGTGAGTATGTCCCTTTCTACTTTTGTCCTCGCTCGGTGATGCTCTACGTCATCCATTGCGCGAATCATCCCGGGCTGACCTATCGAGGGGGACAGGACCCTATCATCCACCTGGAGGCAAATCTTCCCACTGTTGTACAGTGGGCTAATGCAAACCACGTCCGGTGGGCCTTCTCGCTCTCGAACGCAGGAGCCTACCATGCGGAGTTCTACTCCGACCTACAGGATCTTGACAAGTTGAACTGGGATGCTATTGCTGCTACGGACTTCCGTGACTCCGATATCAAAGAAGGGAAGCAGGCAGAGTTTCTGGTTCACGGGTTTTTCCCGTTCGAGCTGGTCGAACGGATAGGGGTGCGAACTGATGTATTCAAGGAAAAAGTGTTACAGATACTTCGCATCTCAGGCTACAGTCCGCGCGTCGAAGTGCTACCGAACTGGTATTTTTGATGTGAAAGAGAGGGATACCATGATCGAGTACAGAAAAGGCAACATAATAGAGGCAGACGCGGAAGCCCTTGTCAACTCGGTCAACTGCGTAGGTGTGATGGGGCGAGGCATCGCTTTGCAATTCAAGAAGGCGTGGCCGGAAAATTTCAAGGTCTACGCTGCAGCTTGCCGCCGCGGGGAGGTCCAGCCCGGAAAGTTGTTCGTGTTTGAAACCGGACGATTGACCAATCCGCTTTACATTATCAATTTTCCAACGAAGCGTCACTGGAGAGGCAAAGCGCGGATAGAGGATATCGAAGCTGGACTGCACGCCCTGGTAGAAGAAATTTGGCGCCGTAAAATTCGCTCCATCGCTCTTCCTCCTCTGGGATGCGGATTGGGAGGGCTTCAATGGGACGAGGTGCGCACCCGAATTGAGCGAATCTTGGGCGACTTGACAGATGTGCACATCATTGTTTTCGAGCCTTTGGAGAGAGAAACCTCGCTTCCCAGGAGTATGCGCCGTGGAAAAGTGCCGCAGATGACCCCTGGGCGGGCAGTTTTGGTGTTGCTCATGAAGCGGTACGTCGAAGGGCTCCTCGATCCATTTGTGTCACTACTGGAGTTGCATAAGCTGATGTACTTCATACAGGAGGCAGGCGAGCCGCTCAAGTTGCGATTCACCCGTGGGCCGTACGGTCCCTACGCGGAGAATCTGCGGCATGTGCTGAACGCTATTGAGGGCTACTACATATCCGGGTATGGTGCAGGAGGTGATCAACCTGACAAGGTTCTGGAGCTTGTACCCGGTGCCGTGCAGGACGCCGAGCGCGTGCTGCACGGGCAGCATGGCACATTGGAACGGTTCGAGCGAGTGAGCCGCCTCATCGAGGGATTTGAATCACCTTACGGTTTGGAATTGCTCGCAACCGTTCATTGGATTACTACCAGGGAAAAACCGGCAACGGCCGATGAACTCGTTGCGCGGTTCTATGCCTGGAACCCTCGAAAGGAACGCTTTACCCGGAGGCAGATTTTACTCGCATACAGGGTGTTGAAGGAACAAGATTGGATCGAGTCACCACCATTGACATAGATGAGCCAACTATGAAGCCAGTTCAAAGAAAACTCATCGAAGTCGCCCTACCACTGCCGGAGATCAACGATGCTTCGGCGTATGACAAGATGCCGGGGATCGGGGCGCATCCGAAAGGGATCCACCATTGGTGGGCGCGGCTGCCGCTGCCGGTGAGTCGGGCGGTGCTGTTCGCCTCGCTGGTGGACGACCCGTCGAGCCACCCGGAGAAGTTCCCCACCGACGAAGCCCAGGAGCGGGAACGGGAGCGGCTGTTCGGGATCATCCGCCGGATGATGCAGTCCCAGCTGCACAGGCAGCCCGAGGTCTATGCAGAAGCGCGGGCCGAGATGCTGAAGCACTGCGACGGCAAGCTTCCCCCGGTGCTGGACCCCTTCGCCGGAGGGGGCTCGATTCCCCTGGAGGCCGCGCGGCTGGGGTTCGAGGCGTACGCCGGCGAGATCAACCCCGTATGCGTGCTCCTGAACAAGGCGCAGCTGGAGATCGTCCCGCGCTGGGC
>CAZLZM010000116.1:0-4410 GCA_964563995.1 uncultured Nitrosopumilales archaeon | reverse complement strand
TTATGAACACTATAAAACATTAATAGAACCTATAATAGGATCTGTAAACAATAGGTTCAAGTTCCCGTACAACATACCAGTAGAGGTTAACTCTTGTGGTAATAATCGTAGCTATGTCGCATATACATTAATTAATGTAGAAAGGGTACTAAAGGTAGTGTTATGTACAGAGATTAGTGATATAATTGGTAATATTGATAATATAGATGTTAAAAGGGCATATACTAAGTATGTGATTTACCATGAGTTGGGGCATGTTATGTTGAAGATAACAGATACCATCACAGGTAGTAGAGAAGAGTCACTTGCAGATGATTTCGCATTTTATATGCTTGTTAGGGAAAATGAGGATGTTGATGTATTGCTAGCATTATACAAGGAGCTTGCAAGGTTAGAGAAGGAAGGTACTATTGATGCAATAAACCCAAGCGATCCACACTTAAATTATCAACAGGTATATTATGATCTCTCATGCTTGGCTCATGGTGCTGACATAGGTTCAACGTATATAGATATTGGTAAGAGAGATAGTGATGAATGTAAAGTAAAATGGTATGAAGTATCTAATGGATGGAGCAAAGTCTTAACACTTTGGACTAAGAGTATATAGATAGACAACTATAAAAATAAAAACAAATAAAACATAGAATCTTGTATTTTATTTACTTTAATAATATTAATTATTATTTCTAATTTTACTTCTTTACCTGCTCTACCTTGCCTTTAATCCTCTCAATTACCATTATAGCAATACCTGCACAGATCAGTGCTACGGTACCAAACATAATTGGTATATTAAGTTGCGTTAACAAGCCTAACGCATGTGCCATACTTAATGCTTTAACGGTAATGTAATATACTAACAATGCTATACCTGCAACAAGTATACCGAGTCCTATCTTACCTAACCTACCCAATCTAAGTGGTATACTTACCATATGGATCACCATAAATAATATAGTTTTAACCATTATTTACGTTTTTCGTAAATTACTTTATATTTTAGAATTATCTATAATCTACCATGGAGTTCTCTGAGCTGGTTAGGAAGAGAGGTATGGTTAGAAGGTTCAAGGATAAACCAATAGAGCATGAGCATCTTATTAAGATACTAAGTAATGCTACAAGGGCACCAAGTGCAGGGCACCTTCAACCATGGGAGTTCATAGTAGTTACTGATTATGATACTAAGCAAAGGCTTGCTGAAGCTGCAGTAAGACAGATGTTCATAGCTGAGGCTCCAGTAGTTATAGTAACGTGTGCAAATACACAAAGATCAGCGTCAAGGTATGGAGAGAGAGGTAAGAGGTTCTACAGCATAATAGATACAGCATTTGCATCACTCTTGATACTGCTCACTACTAGGGACCTATCGTTAGGGGCATGCTTTGTAGGAGCATTCGATGATAACAAGGTAGCAGAGATACTTGCTTTGCCTAAGCATGTTAAGCCAATAGGTATCATACCCATAGGTTATCCAGCAGAGAAACCAGCAAAGTATGAGAGGATGGATATCAATGAACTAGTACATCTTAACAGGTATGGTACAAAGGTTAGCATAGATAGAATATCCTAACAACTATAGCAAATAATGATTATGAATGGTAAAAATATATTTATGTTAAAGTTCTAATGCATCATGCTAGGTAATGTACTTGGAGAAAGGTTCACTATGATAACATTTGGAGAGAGCCATGGTAAATGCATAGGTGTAGTTGTGGATGGTTGTCCAGCAGGGTTACCATTGCAGGAGAGTGATATACAAAGCAAACTTGATCTAAGGAAACCTGGGCAGTCTATAGTAACTACTCAAAGGAGGGAAGAGGACAAGGTTGAGATACTCTCTGGTGTATTCAATGGTTATACAACTGGAGCGCCTATATGCATGCTCATATGGAATAAGGATGTAGATTCTAAGCCATATGATATAATAAAGAGTAAGCCTAGACCAGGACATGCGGATTATCCAGCATATGTTAAGTACAAAGGATTCAACGATTATAGGGGTGGTGGGAGGTTCTCTGGTAGGCTAACTGCTGCATTCGTTATGGCTGGCGCATTGGCAGAGAAACTGCTTAGATATACTCTAGGCATAGAGGTATTTGCGTATACAAAGGAGATAGGGGGAATAAGCATGAGCAGAGATGCTGTAGATGATCTGGATGAGATAAAGAGGAATAGGTACTCGAATGAGGTAAGGTGCCCAGATAGCAATACTGCTATGCTTATGAAGGAGGCTATAGTTAAGGCTAGGCAAGAAGGTGATTCTTTAGGAGGTATAGTTGAGTGTATAGCCTTAAATGTGCCTATAGGGCTTGGAGAGCCAATATTTGGTGCTTTAGAATCAGATATAAGTAGGGCTATGTTTGCAATACCTGCTGTTAAAGGGGTAGAGTTCGGTTCTGGCTTTAGAGCAGCAAGGCTCAAGGGATCTGAGCATAATGACCCTTATATAATAAAGGATGGTAAGGTTGTAACCTTAACCAATAATGCTGGAGGCATAATTGGTGGTTTAAGCAATGGTATGCCTTTATTGTTTAGGGTAGCATTCAAACCAGCATCATCAATAGCAAAGGCTCAGAGAACTGTGGATATTGAGAGAATGAGTGATAGTGAGATAATAGTTCCAGGTAGACACGATCCATGTGTTGTGCCTAGAGCAGTACCTGTTGTAGAGTCTATGGTTGCTGTAGTGCTTGCTGATCATGCAATAAGGGCTGGTATCATACCACCTGTACTTGGGGATATACATGAGCACAGGTAACAATAACATTAATGCTAAGAAAGGAGAGCAAGAACAAGAAGAAGGGAAGATATGGAGAGAAGGAGAAGTAGAAGGAAAAGGTATTACTCATTCTACTAGTATGTTAAATGAACTTGATAGTCTAAGGGTTAGAATAAGAGAGGTTACTGAAGAGATAATGCTATTAGTTAAGAGGAGGCTTGATATAGCAAAGGCTATAGGGGATGTAAAGAGGAGGCATGGTTTGAATATAGTAGATGAGAAGGCTGAGGATGAGTTAAGATCCTACATATTCGATAGATGCAAGGAACTAGGCTTAGATAGATACCTTGTTGGAAGGTTACTTAATCTATTACTGCTTGAGTCCGCTAGGGTTCAGGTTAGTGGTAGTGATAACAGTAGTAATAACAGTAATGCAAGCGTAAGCATAGCATCTAACTCTACGAATAATAATCATAATGTTAATGTTGGTACACAGACACCAACGAGCATATTCACAAAGGCTAGAATGCTTGAGAGCAAGGGTAAGAACATAATACATCTAGAGATAGGTGAGCCTAATGTAAAGATTAGCCCTAGTGTTAGAGACGCATTGATAAATGCAATAGATGAGGGTAGATACCATTACACTGAGAGCAAGGGTATAAGTGTACTAAGGGATGCTATTGCAAGGGTTATGAAGAGCAAGTATAACATAAGCATAGATCCTAAAAGCGATATAATAGTTACAGTTGGTGGTAGATTTGCTGTTAATCTAGCAATGTTAGCATCACTTAATGCTGGCGATGAGGCTATAGTTATTGAACCGTCATGGCCTGCATACAAGGATACTGCTGGGTTCATCGGTGCAAAGGTTAGAGTGTTAAGAACTATACTTGAGGACTCATGGAATATAGACCTTGATAGATTAAGTAAGATGATCAATAGCAATACAAGGGTTATAATACTTAACTATCCTAACAACCCAACAGGCAAGATAGTAGATTCTAATGTATTGAATGCCATAGTAGATATAGCAAAGAGCAAGAGTATAACTGTAATAAGTGATGAGGTATACTCCGATCTAACATTCAATGCTAAGTTTAAGAGCATACTAGAGTATGGATATGAGAATAGCATTGCTATATACTCAATCTCAAAGGGTCAAGGGTTAACAGGGTTAAGGTTAGGCTATGCAATAACTTACAATAAGAGCATAATAGATGCTATGAGTAGAATTCAAGGAATGCTATTAACATGTGCAGCAGAGCCTATACAGTATGCTGCGGTGAAGGCTATAAAGGATCAAGAAAGTGTTAAAAGGAATGTTGCAATAATAAGATCAAGGATAAAGGTTATATGTGATGAGTTAAGAGCAATGCAAGAGGGTTCTGCATTAAGAGATGCAATATCTTTCATGGAGCCTGATGGTGCAATGTATGTATTTGTTAGAGTGGCAAAAGATAGCAACTTCGATACTAATGGATTTGTAGATGGGTTGCTTGATAATGGAGTAGCAGTAACCCCAGGTAATGCGTTTGGATCAAGTAGTTACTATGATATGTTCATAAGGATATCCGCATCTCAGGAGGAGCATGTACTTGTTAGGAGTATGCATATAATTAGAGATACTTTAATGAGTATATACAACAATAATAAAAATATAAATGAATGATTTAATGAAAAAC
>CAZLZM010000115.1:0-4415 GCA_964563995.1 uncultured Nitrosopumilales archaeon | reverse complement strand
CTCATATTATGCTTTGAGCGCATCTTACTTATTTTCTTCTCATTGCATCAAAGCAGTTATGATGAACCTTTATTCTGGGGCGTTACTATATACCTCTAGATTGTACTGCTCCTTATTGATTCACCATAATTCCTTCCTATCTATCTACTATAACCTTATACCTACTATAGACTCAATGACATTATTGACATCATATGCATCCAACTTGTATATGGTAGTATGAATACAGTAGGCTACCTGTCTGCACTGGTTACTGATCTGGAAAGAGTTAATAGCATGACCTCATTCTACGTATCATCTCTTTATCTCTTCTTGTATCAATTGATTGTATAATCCTGATCATTTATCTAAATACTAGGTTTAATGTTTATAGTTATAAGTGTTGACTCTAGATATTATAGTACTGATGTAGTAGACTCTTCATAAACATTACCTACATTATAAGATTTATAATACTCAGTATATATGTACCCTGTATAAGCTGTACTAGCTATTCTTCCTATCAGTATGAATGTATCAGTATCGTTAGCATCTATAGCCCAGCTATTGATAATGTTGACATTCTATCATCTAATGCACAGCTACTTCCTCCTACACCAACTAGTGAGTAAAACCTTTTTATCATTGTAGAACCATTACTATCAATCTATTTATTAAGCATATTCTATAGCTAGCATATGGGCTATACAGATGATGATATAAAGAGACTTGCTATGCTTAGAGAATGGCTCGAGAAGCAGATAGTAGATAAGGAGGAAGAGCTTGAGAGGTTACGCTCGATGCTTACTGTAGTGGATAACATGCTTAAGCAGGTTAGCTTCAAACCAGCATTAACCCTACCAAGGGAAGAGGTTGAGGTTGTTGAGGCTATCAAGGTTAAGGAGGATACCATTAAGGGTATAGGTGAGGTTGATTACAAAGAGGTTAGAACTCTAAAGACAAAGGATAACATAACACTAGCAAATGCATACATAAGTAGTAACACAGTAAGCATAGTACCTACAAGTGATACGAGGCTTTATGCAAGTACACCACCATTCCAATCGTTCTTCATAAACAGGATACTTAAGGAGATGAAGAGTAAGGATGAAGAAAGAGCTAGAAATAAAGAGATAACAGTAGATCAGATACTAGACTATAAAATAGAGCAGGATGAGAACGGTATGATAAAAAGGATAGTTGTGTATAACTATAGAGATAAGGATAGGCTTAACGAGATATTAAATACTGCAACATGGGTATTTACAAGGATGCTTGAGAAGGTTAAATAAATAAAAAATAATGATGAAAGATGATAGGAGAAGATTGCAAAGGTGATACGATGGACAAAGGTAATAATGCATACCAGGACAAGATAGTAATACTGGACTTTGGTTCTCAGTATGCACATCTTATATGCAGGAGGATAAGGGAGCAAGGTGTTTATGCTGAGCTAGTTCCTTACAATATAAATGCTGATACTCTAGCAAGCATGAATCCTAAAGGGGTTGTATTCTCTGGCGGTCCAGCAAGTGTGTATGAACCTAATGCACCTCTATGTGATAAAAGGATATTAGATTTGAATATACCAATACTAGGCATCTGCTATGGGCATCAGATGCTTATCCATATGCTAGGAGGAGTAGTAAAGAAGGCTAGGAGAGAGTATGGCAGTGCAGATCTTATAGTAGATGATGCAAGTGATCTATTCATGGGTATAGATAGAAGGATAAGGTGCTGGATGAGTCATGGTGATGCAGCAGATAGGCTACCAGAAGGGTTTGAGGTACTTGCACATACAGATGGTTCATTTGCTGCTGCAGTTGCATATAGAGCAAAGAGGATATATGGCCTTCAATTCCACCCAGAGGTAGCACATACTGAGCATGGCTCAGATATACTTAGGAACTTTGTATTACATATATGTAAGGCAGAGAGGAGTTGGAGCATGAGTAACTTCATAGATGAAGCAATAAGAGAGATAAGGAGTAAGGTAAATGATGGTGAAAGGGTACTTGCTGCAGTGAGCGGGGGTATAGACTCTACCGTAACTGCATTACTAGTTCATAGGGCAATAGGTGAGAGATTAACATGCTTATTCATAAACCATGGGTTATTAAGGGAAGATGAAGAGAGAGAAGTGCTAAGCATGTTCAATACTATAGGAATAAAGGTTAACTACATAGATGCAAGTAAGAGGTTTTTAAATAGGCTAAAGGGTATAGATGATCCAGAGGAGAAGAGGCTTATCATAGGCGAAGAGTTTGCTAGAGTATTCAAGGAGTTCGTTGATTTTCATGGACCATTCACATGGCTTGCACAAGGCACACTATACCCAGATGTTATAGAGAGTGGGCACTCAGTCTCCAAGGATGCTGCATCCACAATAAAATCACACCATAATGTTGCTGGCTTACCAAGTTGGTTGAACCTTAAAATATTAGAGCCTTTAAGGTATCTATACAAGGACGAGGTTAGAGAGTTAGCAAGGCTCTTAAATGTTCCAGAGCACTTCGTTAAGAGGCACCCATTCCCAGGACCAGGTTTGGCTGTTAGGATAATAGGGGAGGTTACGGAGGAGAAGTTAAGGATATGCAAGAAGGCAAGTAGGATAGTTGAAGAGGAGTTGATCAAGGCAGGGTTATATGACAGAGTATGGCAGGCATTTGCTATCGTTGGTGATGATAAGGCAGTTGGAGTTTTAGGTGATGAAAGGGTATATGGTAATATAGTTAGTGTAAGGATTGTGGAGTCAACAGATGCTATGACAGCAGATTGGGTAAGGCTACCTTATGATATACTTGCTAGAATAAGCAGTAGGATAACCAATGAGGTTGATGGGGTTACATGGGTTACATATGTTATATCAAGTAAACCACCAGCAACAATAGAACCACAATAAAAAGTATAGGTTTATAGAATAGAATTTTATTAATTTAAATATTAACTGCAATTTGGTTATATCTATGGTAGATTTATCTATTAAATGCTACTTATTAGCCCATACACCTCCTCTAACTTTGGTACCTTGGAATTCTTAACATATAATGCTGCACATGCATTAGCAAACACAAGCCTATCATGAGGCTCAAGGTTGCATAAATATCCAACTATATCCCCAGCATCCCATACATCCCCTGCTCCAGTTGCTATTCTAGCATCAACCTTGAAGCCTTTAGCATAGTAGCACTCTCCTTCATATGATGTTGCGGAGCATATTGGTGTGTGAACATCTATGCTAATATTACTTAATTTGGATGCTATACCTTTACATGCTTTAACCACATCATCTATGGAATAATTGTAAGGTAGCGCATAATCTTTTAATCCTAACACTTTACATAGTAGTCTACACTCATTCTCATTAATACTTAATATATCAACCCTACATGATCTAAGCATATAAATAAACTCTTCCTCTCTACCACTCAAATCCGCTGGATCTATGAAGTTTAATGCTTTGCTTTCTATTTTGAATGCATAAGATGCTAACTCGCTACCTTTGGTATTACTTGCCCAGTTAACTAATGCTATACACGATGCATCTGCAAATAGATGCTCAAAACCCTTTAGCTTATCAGCACCAAAGTATGCATTATCACCAACATCACTTAGCATAACATTCATGATCTTACCATTAAGGTTAAACTCTAATGAGATGGTGTATCCTTGCTTGCCTTTAATAATTATAAACTCTATGTTCTTAACACCTGAGAAGGTATTAGTTAGAATACTAGAACCATAATCATCAGCAATTGTTATAAGTCTGCATCTAGCATTGAGCATAGATAAGGCATAGGCAAGATTAACGGCATTGCCCCCTTTGATCTCATACTGTTCAAGACCTCTTATGCTTCCTCCTCCAGCAAGCATCTTCTCTTTTATAGCATTAAATAACAAATCTAGGTTAGTATAATCGTTAGTATAATCTACTCTAACTATTCTATCTATAAAGAAGTCATGCATAACAACTACATAACTTGAGTTTAGCCTATCTATTATGCTATCTATATCCATATACAAGTGTTGTATATGAAGATTAATATTTTTTATTATATAACAAATAAATAATTTGATGTGAGATCTTATAGATCAATTAAATAATTACTCCATGCTGCTCATTCCCTCGCCTTCTTCTCCAGCGCCAGCCTCAGCTCCAGCACCCTTCTTACCCTTTGGTGTCTCAGGCTTTGCCGCAGCTATTACATCATCTATCCTTAGTATCATGTTTGCTGCCTCTGTAGCACTCTTCATTATCTGAGCCTTAACTATTGCAGGCTCTAATACCTCTAACTTGTACATATCTGCTACTTGGGTATTCCTGACATCTATCCCAATCCACTTTGAGCCCTTGTTCTGTTTTGACCTTAACTCTGTCATGGTATCTATTGGGTCCATACCAGCATTCTCTGCCAATGTTAATGGTATAGTCTCTA
>CAZLZM010000114.1:0-4427 GCA_964563995.1 uncultured Nitrosopumilales archaeon | reverse complement strand
GCATCCTTTACCCTCCTCAGCCAGTACTCTATGTTCCCTGTGTAGTTGTACACACCCATACCAGAATATAATGATGGGGCCGGTGGGATTTGAACCCACGACCGCCAGCGTTCCAGCTGGAACCCCAGGTTCACCACCTCAATCAACCCATAATAGGGTTCTGGTATCCTAGACCATGCTCTCCGCCAGCATGCCTCTATGCATGCTGTAGACGACGGCCCCTACTACCTCTGCTACCTCTTATCTTACCTCACTTAATAATTATTGCTATTTTAGCAAGAGTAATTTAAGTAGTTCATCGAATACCCTTCTGCTCATATCATGCTTGTAAGCCTTCAGTGTATCTATAAGCATAGATCTATCTATATGCAACAAATAGTTTATGTCATTAAAAGATAAGAATAGATACTGTACAGCAGATGTTAGATTACTAACCCTTCTACGTATACTTGCACTCTCAAAGTCTACTATACATGCACCATTGCTAGATACTATAACATGTTTATGCATATTACTAAGTTCTCCATGGTCTACCCCTATAGTATCTAATCTATAACACTGTTCAAGTATATCCCTTACCACCATATTCACATTAACCTCGTTGTAACACTTGTCCTTGATAAGGTTTAACCACTCTTTTATTATTAATCCCTCTATAAACTCCATTACAAGAACATGCTTAGTGTAAGCTATAACCTTTGGTCCAATACCTATTCTGTTAACTATCTTAAGTATATTGGCCTCATGCTCAACACTAGCTCTATTAGAGTCCCTCCTCATTATCTTTAATGCAACTACATTACCATCTTTGTTCAGTGCCTTAACTACTATACTGGTACAACCCTTGCCTAATACCCTTAAATTATTAGTTAGTAAAGTATTACCTTCAAATATTATATTTTTTATATTAAGTAGTTCTAACTCTCTAATCATAGATCTTGTATGCTCAACTATATCATTACTATTATAATTAGAAGGATACGATAGTATAATTGGGAGAGAACTATTGCTTGAATCTACATCTATGCTAACTGCTCTGGAATGCATATCTATCACTTGCTATTAACTCATTGACTGCTCTTACTATATTTACATTAAACTTCTCTTTATCGTTAAGAGTATATATATTGAATCCTCGTTTCAGATCTTCTATCAAACCTTTACTTATACCAGATGAGTATAGCCTTTCTTTAAGTATATATACTATCATATCCTTTACATTAGTGAACCTTCTTTGCGTAAGAACATTTACTCTACCCTTGTTATCTAACCATAGCAGTGAGCCTTTATTCTTAGCAATGAATTTGTATGCATTGTTAGCATCAAATACACTAGGACCCCTCCTTATGCTAAATGACGGTATATCCAATGAATCTAGTAGTAATATTATGTATGCCTTACCATCATTAATATAACATTTAGACCTTAAAACATTGAAGCTGTTTATACTTAACTGCTTCACTATTGAGTTAGTGCTACTCTTCAACTGACCCCATATTATATCATCGCTCCTCTTCTCATATGCAAACTCCACAATCAGTATATTATTAGCATAAGGACTTGCTTTTAATTCATTAATATTAGAATCAACATTTTCATTATATTTAAAGTAATCTATGCTAGGTTTAGTAAGGAAGTTTCTTGAGGCAAGTATGAATTTACCTACACACTCATAAGATATAGCTGAACCTAGGTTCCTATGTTCATCTATAGGATCAATTATAATCAATGCACTGTTACAATCATTATTACCACTACTGTTTATGGCATTAACATACGACTTGTAGCCATATGCTTCTTTACCAATCTGCTCTAATGCTATAACCTCACCCTCTCTCCATCTTGATGCCCTTACTAATGTATTTATGAATGAACCATATACTAGAACTAAAACCTCACATACATAGCCAGAGAACCCTTGAACCGCTATCTCTGCACCATAGACTCCTATAACCTTCATGAATCTCTTAAGTAATCTAACATCCCTCCTCTTTACATAATCTAATTTATCAAGCATGTACAATGTATGGTAAGGGCTCCTATCCGCAGCGCTCTTCCAATTGCCTATAGAAACATCATAGCATGGTACCACATTAACCCTTATACCTTCAACTATAGCCTCAACATATGGATGCTGTGAGTACCTCAAGTATGGATTATAATCCTTCAACGCTTCGAACCCAATGCTCTTTCCTATAGACTCAAATCTCATACTATCAACAGTAGGCTTGATCTTTACAAATATGTCTATATCAACACTATCCTTGAGCCAAGTATCTTTTGCATAAGAGCCTACTAGCATTACATCGCTAACATCCTTATACCTACTCGCTATAATCTTTACATTATTTAAACACATATCTGCTACTCTAGCAACATATCTTCTATCCTCAATGCTAGGCTCAACTAGAGTATATGCTTCCTTGAGTACAGTATCTATACTACTCATCGTCATGCCTATTGGATGATGCTTTTAATATTAAAAAGATCTGTATACACAGGTCCAGTAGGCAGTAGATCACTCTTCTTGATCTTTATCTCATCTAATATCTCGCTACCGAATGATACATCTTTATACTTGTTTATAGTTGATGTGAACATGGAATCTCTTATTCTATCCTTTATGCGTAGTAATGTTATGTGAGGAGTAAACTCTTTATCGCTCTTAAGCCCCAATGGTAACAATAACCTCTCAACCTCCTTGGCTATACCCCTTAGCCTTATTGCAGAGTACTCATCTACTCCTACCCATACTATCCTTGCATTTGATATGCTTGGGAATACACCTATACCCTTATACTCTACATTTATGGGCTCGAACCTTATATCACTGAGCCTATCCTTTATGGAGTTAAACATAAGATCACTCACCTCTCCAATGAACAATAGAGTAAAGTGTAGTTGTTCTTTGCTTACTGGTTTTGCTCCTCTAACATAGGTAAGTATATCCCTCTGTGCTCTAAGCATATTGTTTATTGAGTTATCATCCTTGACGTCCATTGCTATGAATACACGCATATCTCTATTAACTTGGCAGTTAAATATAGGCTTAGCTGGATTTGCTATTAACTCACTACAACACACCATAACTATCATCACTATATTAAAAGCAAGGCTATAATATAAGTTAATTAAATTCAAGTTAGTGAAAGACTACAACAAACCTCTTATAGTATGCATTACAGGTTTACCAGGAGCAGGTAAGACAACTGTAGCAGACGCGCTGAAGAGTATAGGCTTCTCAGTTATAAGCATGGGTGATGTTGTTAGGAATGAAGCTAAGAGGAGAGGGTTAGAGTTGAACGATGTAAACCTAGGTAAGGTTATGTTAGAACTTAGAAGTACTTATGGTCCAGATGCTATAGCAGTATACGTTGGAGAGATGATAAAGGGAATGAAGGACAATTCAAGTTATGGTAGCAATAGTAATAGAGGAGAGAAAGGAAGATACTACGCTATCGATGGATTAAGAAGTATAAGGGAGGCTGATAGACTAAAGGAGTATGGTTATGTTAAGATACTTGCAGTACATGCACCAAGGGAAAAAAGGTTTGAGTTCTTGGTTAAGAGAGGTAGAAGTGATGCCCCAACAGATATGCATGAGTTTGATGCTAGGGATAGAAGGGAGTTGGATGTTGGTGTAGCAGAGGCAATAGCATTTGCTGATGCTATTGTGAACAATGATTGTAGCAAGGAAGAGTTAGTTAACAAAGCATTAACCATAGTGAAGCGTTGGATAGATGAATATGAACATATAAAAGCTTAAGATTGAAACAGATATGGTTAGTAGTAATAAGAGGGGAAGGCGTTATGTTAGCAGAGATATAGATATAGATGAGCATGATCCACTGGTGCATGTTGAGTGTATAGTTAAAGCATCTGAGGATGTGAACAAGGTAATCAAAGCAGTAAGTAACGTTATAAATGGAATAAAGGGTATGGAGCATATAGAGAGTAATACGGGTGGCATAAACAAGGTTGTAGTAGATACACATGGTTTATCTGCATTAGAGACTATAAAGATGCAGATACATGCTAGACAGGTTATGAACACATTCAAGAGGATAATGTTGAACAATAAGAGTAGTGATTGCAAGAGTACTTGGTTCTACCTTAACAAGCAAGCAGCATATGCTGGTGTGGTAAGTATATGTGAGTATGAGGATGAGTCACCATTAGGACCTATAAAAGTTACCATTACTGATCATAAGGGTATACTATCCATTATAGAATGGTTAACTTTGTAACACTCTCTCAAATAATGGCTTCTTGCTTCATTGCTAGCAGTATCTGTCATATTAGCAAAGATGATAGAGCAGATACTGCTAGTAAGTGACAACCTCAGTAAGAACTAATCGTTATTATTTTACTATTATTGCTTTGATGCAATGAGAAGAAAATAAGTAAGATGCGCTCAAAGCATAATA
>CAZLZM010000113.1:0-4435 GCA_964563995.1 uncultured Nitrosopumilales archaeon | reverse complement strand
AAACAAAATAATATTTGGATAATTCTTAGCCTAAATATCAAAATATATAAGGATATTCTAGTCATGTTAGTTATTACAAGAATTAACTTAGCTAATAAACTATCAGATATAACTATTACGAACATCATACAAAAGATAAGATATGTGTAATGATATAACTACATTAGTTATAGTTATTACATTTTAGAGTGGTAATTTAGGATGTTGAAATTAAGCAATCGCCTAAAGAAATATAATATATCTTAGTGTTATGTATGATCGGCTTACACCCAAGTTAATGTAAATATCATTATACTTCACAGTTATTACTGTACTAAATTACACCATCTATGCTGTATCCTTCTCTGGATCATAAGCTCTAACATAAAACTGGTTATCATACTATTGCGTGCGCTGTGATATCAAGTTCAAGATACCAAAAAGTGGAAGGAAAAGATTCGCAAAAACCCAAGCATAGGTTCAACTTAACTGTTTCAGGTCTCTAATTTTTGGAATTTGCTACAGTATTCTAATTCTCTCATTATAATTCTTTATAGCATCAGTCTTTAATTTACCTTAAACTCATATGCGAAATCATCAGTTACATATAGATCACAATGATGTTTTTACTAAACTCTTAAACCCTTTCTTGATCATCTGATCTTGGAAACTTCAGCATTCTATCATCTATAGGTATAGCGCTCTCTACCACAGAAGCCCATTTACCAATATCATAAGACCATGTCCCAGTCTTAATTCATGATAAGTAAATCTTTATTATATGATTTAGGTGCGAATGCTATAAATAAGATTCTAACAAATCTTAACTGAGCAGTATTGATAGTTGATATCAATATTCAGGGTAAGAACGTTGTAGTTATAGGCGGAGGAGTTGAAGGCACTAGAAAGGTTAAAGCCTTGCTTGGGCAAGGATGTAATATTACGGTTATAAGTAATAGGTTCAACAAATATCTATCAAGCCTTGCAGAAGAGGGTAAGATAAAGGTTGTAAAGATGAAGCTTACTAACCTTAACCTTAACATACTTGATTCTCTAGATAAACCTTTTCTTGTCTTAGCAGCTACGGATGACAAGGACTTGAATAGAAAGAGTGTTGAGAAGGCTAGGAGTATTGGTGCATTAGCATATGCTGCGGATGATCCTAGCATAAGTGACTTCATACATCCTGCAGTAATAAACATTGGTGATACATTGTTTATAGCAATATCAACAAAGGGAAGTAGTCCTGCCATGGCTAGAATGCTAAGGATAAAGGCAGAGCGTATACTCAAGAGGATCATTAAAGATGAGGATATAGAGATGATAAAGATAGCAGACTATGCTAGGGGTTTAGCATTAAAACATATACATGAGCAGAAGGTTAGAAAGAGTTACATATACTCAATAATAAAGGATAAAGAGATAGCAGAGATGGTTAAGAGTAAGAGGATAGATGATGCTAAACGTAAAGTAGAAAACATGTTGAAGGTGTATACCCAATGATATCTGCTATGAAACTCTTCAATGTTAGAGTAACTTACAAGCAAGTTCCAGTACATGCCCTCGAGAAGTTCATGGTAAAGGATACAGATCATATGTATAGTATGCTTAGGGAGTATTATGATGAATGCTTTATACTACAGACATGTAATAGGGTTGAGTTTTATACTGTAAGCACTAATGATAATGATGAATCCCATATCATAAGTAAGTGGGCAGAGTCTATAGCCATGGATACTTTAGAGTTAGGCAAGAGTGTTATTGTAAGCAAGGATGAGGATGCAGTTATGCATCTCTTTAGGTTATCCTGTGGGCTTGATTCCCTAATAGTTGGGGAGGATCAGATACTTGCTCAGATAAAGAGAGCGTACGAGTATGCTAAGAAGAGTAATGCTATAGGAGTGTACCTTAGTCTAATACTGGATAAGGCTATAAGAGTAGGTTCTAAGGTTAGAATGAGCACTGATATAGGTAAAGGGAGCATATCCTATGGCTCAATAGCAGTAAGGCTTGCTGAAGAGTATAGTGGTAGCTTAGAGGGTAAGAGTATAATCCTCATAGGTTCTGGAGAAGGTGCAAGTATGATAGCAAAGGCCCTAATCAAAAGGGGTTTAGATTTCATGGTCACTAGCAGAACTATAGAGAGAGCAAAAGCATTCGCTGATACCATAGGGGGTAAGCCAATAGGCTTTGAGGATGCCATGCTCATGCTTGATAGTGTAGACATGTTATTCATAGCAACAATAGCCCCATACTACCTACTAACCTATGAGAGGCTTAAGCAGTTAGTTGATATAAGGGTAAAGAAAGGCAAGAGTAGCCCTTTGATAATTGTAGATATATCAAATCCTAGTACAGTTGAGCCTAGGGTAGCAGGCTTGCCCGGTATAAGGCTTGTAACGTTCGATGAGATAGCAGGTATAGTTGAGAAGAATAAGAGCATAAGGATGAGTAAGGTAAACGAGGCTGAGAGCATGGTTAAGCAAGAGGTTGATCTTATGAGACAGAGGTTAAAGAGGTTTGAGGTAGAGCCTATGATAGACTCTCTATTTAGAAGGATAGATGCTATAAGGAAGAGAGAGTTAGATAAGGCCTTAAATATGCTTGATAGTTTAAGTGAGGAGCAGAAGAGGGTAATAGAACAGATGAGCTATGCCATAGTTGAGAGCATACTATCTATACCCATGGATGAGTTAAGGAAGGCATCCGAGCATGGGGATAATGAGTTGATAAAGGTAGCAACTAGGTTGTTCAGGTATGAGGATAGAGGAGTCTAGAGCAAGGACGGGTTTTAGTAGTAATAAAAATAACGATAACAGAAGAGTAAAGGATAATTACTATTATTATAATAATAGTATAGGCAATATATTCCCTTACTTAAGGTTAAGGAGGCTAAGGAGGACTAATGCTATAAGGAGTATTACTGAAGAGATTAGGTTAGATGTAAACTCACTCGTATGCCCATTGTTCGTTAAAGATAATGCTATACATGCTGAGCCTATAGACTCCTTGCCTGGCTATAATAGATTACCATTACACATGCTTGTAGATGAGGTATCATCCTTGCTAGATAAGGGCATTAAAGCAATTATGCTCTTTGGTATACCTAGTGTAAAGGATGATAATGCCACCTCTGCATACGATGATGATGGTACAGTACAAAAGGCTATAAGCATGATCAAGAAAGAGTTCTCTGATGATATAGTTGTAGTTACCGATGTATGTACATGTCAATACACAACACATGGACACTGTGGATTAGTAAAAGACGGAATGGTGGATAATGACTTAACATTGCAGATATTAGCAAGGATAGCTGTTAGCCATGCTAATGCTGGAGCAGATATAGTTGCACCATCAGCAATGATGGATGGGCAGGTTAAAGCTATAAGGGAGGCATTAGATGATAATGGCTTCAAGGATACCTTAATAATGTCATACTCTGCAAAGTACTACTCCTCGCTATACTCACCATTCAGAAAGGCAGCAGACTCAGCACCAAGGTTTGGTGATCGTAAAGGCTATCAGTTACATTATGCTAATGTTAGAGAAGCAATAAGAGAGATAGAACAGGATATACTAGAAGGGGCAGATATAGTCATGGTTAAACCAGCATTAGCATACTTAGATATAGTAAGGTTAGCAAGAGATAGGTTTGATAATCCTCTGGCAGCTTACAGTGTATCTGGTGAGTATGCTCTAGTTAAAGCTGCGAGTATGCAAGGATTAATAGATGAAGATGCTGCTATAATTGAGTTGTTAACATGCATAAAGCGTGCTGGCGCAGATATGATAATAACATACTTTGCTAAGAGGGCTGCTGAGATAATAAATGGTCAATAATTTATAAAATAAAATAATAAAGTAGATAAAATATCAAAGTTACTCCTTCTATAATCGATATGACTGATATATAGCAGATATATGTAAATTGTTTAATGCCATTAGTTAAGCAGATAATAACAATAATTAGTATAGTAATGAATTAGTACTATGAGTACTGTATTAGCTGCACATGTACCATTGTACAATGGTTGTAGATGGTGGAGTACGTAGAGCATATTCAGTATAATTACTAAGTCTATTAGGAGTACCTAGAAGTACATGGGTTAGCGAACCTAATAGTGCTAGAGAAGCATGGGATAGGCATTCAAGATTTACATTATATGAAGCAATCCTCATACTATATGAAGGTTCCATTAATGAGCTTATACAATAGCTACACTGTCATGCTTGGTTTGATATTATCAAGACATGATATAAAAATTTAACACCACAATAACATGGTACATTGATGGAGTATTATCAAGGTATTATCAAGATTTTAGGCATACAGCAATATATGGGTTTGGGCATATGGTAAGCCTTAAGGATACATAAAAGCTAAGTGGTAGTTACAACGGCTCTGTTAACTTAAGAGATCTACCTCTTATTACCATTTATGATTTATGTAATA
>CAZLZM010000112.1:3017-4462 GCA_964563995.1 uncultured Nitrosopumilales archaeon | reverse complement strand
AGTTTGAGTATGCAAGTACATCAGCTATAACATCATTGGCAAGTAGGTTTTATGGGGGGAGAATGCAGAATACTGAGGTAGATGAGATACTAAGAGATATGAGGGATAGATGGAAAATAGTATACAATCCAAGCATTAAGAGAGCTAGAGATAATATCAACAATGGTAGCAACTATGATAAGGGTATGTTATGGGCTTTACTCGAAGAGATTAAACCATTAGTGCAAGAGGTTATAAACTCAATAAGCATTCCTAGATTAAGTACTAGAGATGCTTATACTGAGTTTGAAGAGATACTTAGAATGGAGAATGAGTTCAGATCTTACTTGCTTAACCTTATGAAAAATAGATTAGAAGATGTTATTAGATTTGGAAAGAGCTTTGATGTTAGGGTGTTGATAAAGCATCTAAGCGAATTATTTGGTATTCTATACTTTGATCCATTACTTGCTATAGCACAGCAGTACTCACTCTCAGATACTAGTATAGTTAGTAGTAACTGTACTAGAGTACTAGGTACAGGATTCAATTTAGCATTATTCGGTGACTCTGGTAGTGGGAAGACATTCACTATCAAGGACCTTATACTAGGAGCTGAGGAGCATAGTGTACCAGCATATGGTCTGCCTGGTGTTAACAGATATTGCGGAGGAGTAACACCAGCCAAGTTCATTGCGATAGGAGAAGCATATGAGGGTAGGAGGTTCAACTTCATAGTAACTGAGTTCAATGAGTGGTTCAAATACAAAGGTATGGTTGAACCATTGAAGATAGCAATGGAGAGGGGTATTATAAGGTATGAGACAAAGTCTTATAGTGTCAGAGCTTACAAGTTTACCTCTTTCTTCTCAGTGAACTATAATACTAGCATATCTAACAATGCTTACAAGTTTACCATCAAGGACCCAAACTTCAAGGCTATAGAAGATAGAATGCTTTGTAGACTGCATAGACTTACAAAGGATAAGTATAATGAACTAGCAAAGAGACAGAGAGAACTTATGAAAGGTTTGATGCAAGAGAAGATGCTAGGTATGGCATGTGCAATTAGGGATCATCTAACACTTGTTTATGCTATACAGGTAAGGGATACTATTGTAAGGGATAGATTTAATGCTAAGTATATCATGGTTAATGATAGCGTGATTGAAAGGATAGAATATGCATCAAGATTGATACTTGATAGTATGAGTGAGGATAGAGTACCATTCTCTATAAGACTTGAGAAGAAGGCATTACAGTTAGCATCATCGCTATCTTTGCTTAAATTTTTAACAGACTCGTCTGATATAATAACTAGATGATAACTCACTTATTATAGCATTAAGGTTCTTTGTAGAGGAGGCATGGATGAGATCAGGTAATGCATTCGATTTAAACTATGTTATGAAAAGGTTAGATTTAGAGGGTTATTGAGGAGAATGAAACAATTTAATCTATAAAGT